>CAZWWD010000079.1:0-5299 GCA_964637155.1 uncultured Candidatus Bathyarchaeia archaeon | reverse complement strand
TATGTTCCCCCGCCTGAAATGGAGGCTGCCTTCGAACTATACAAAAGATTCTTTTCATGGATAAAAAGTAGCGGAGTTGACTTCGTTAAAATAGATAATCAATGGGTTATCCACGCATTATATTACGGAGACTACATGGTGGGCGAGGCCTCTAGAAACGTTGAATTAGCTATGCAGGCAGCCGCCTACTCAAATGGCTTGGACATACTGAACTGCATGAGCATGGCTCCGGAAAACTACAGCAACTTCCTATTCAGCAACGCCATGAGAGTGTCCATGGACTATATACCCTTCTGGAAGGCCGACGCTAAGCTCCACACAATATTCAGCGTATACAACTCAATCCTATTCAGCCGTATAGCATACCCCGACTACGACATGTTCATCTCCTATGATCCATATGCAAAGGTGCATGCAGTGGCCAGAGTCTTCAGCGGAGGCCCAATATACATAACTGACCGACATCCGGAAAAAACCGACATAGATTTGCTTAAGCTTTTCGTATTGCCTGATGGAAGCCTAGTTAGGGTGGATGAACCCGCCCTACCAACAAAAGACGTATTATTTAAAGACCCATATAATGAGCCTGTTTTACTGAAGGTTGCCGCGAAGGCTGGAGGCAATGTAGCCATCGCCGTTTTCAATGTAAATAGGAAGGGGGAGAAAATAGAGGGCTCCATAAGGCTTGACTCGCTTCCATTCCAGGTTGAATGGGAGGAATACGTCTATTACATGGTATTTAGGGGTGAGCGAGGCTTACTTAAATCCAGCGGGGAGCTAAAGCTGTCCCTAGAGGAGCTCGATGTGGAAGTCATAATTTTAGCGCCGGTTAAAGACGGTAAGGCGATAATAGGATTAAGAGAATATGTTCTACCTCCCTCCCTCATAGAAGTCGTTGGGCAAGTCGATGGTAAAATCCTAGTTAAAAGCGCGGCTTCAGGCACGCTCCTATACTATGCGAACAAAACATTCAGCGAAACGGAAGTTGAAGAGGGCTCCATAACAGAAATATAAAACAACATTCAAATTCCCCCCTTTCTTTTTTATTTTGTTGTTTGCTCTAATCAATATTTCAATTCTAACTTAGTCTCTAGACTCCGCGCCTCCCTAAGAGATCTGCAGGCGGTTTGAACCGCCACTCTTCTACTTGATATCTTATCAAGTATGTGAATCACCCTTTCAGGGGAAACAAATATTTGAAGAAGCTTCCCTCTAGACAAGATCTTTTTGTAGAGCGGCAACCATACATCCTCGCCGGCGTCCGGATTACCAGCTCCGGGGATCCATTGAATAGCATCAAGCTCCTCAATACTAAGCAATTTATCTAGGTGCTTAAGCTCAAGAGGTCCATCCAAATGCCAGATAGTTCTCTCTAGGAATCTGCATTCCTCAACTATGTAGGGGTAAACAAAGCGGTCGAAAAGTTTCGGAGATAAATAAACTATTGTGTCGCATTGAAGAACGAAATAGCTCCTGTCACTCCAAAGACCCGCCCAGGTCGAATATCCATTTTTATGAACGTCTATTAGCTTGCCTATTTCCTCAAAACAATAAAACCAGAAGTCTTGGGCTTTCCTTAAAGCCTTATCCAATCTATCTCTAGATAAAAACATGTCCCTCAGCAGGTTTGTCGGGTAGTTCCCACGTAGCTGACCCACAACCGTTATTGGATCGAGGAGATCGGTGAAGCCTACAACAGCTTTATCATAACATTTCTCTGACGCAACCCTTATACATTTAATGAGGTACTTCCACCAAGTGTTCTCTGGATTAAATTCCATCTCCACTATATCGTCCAGAGACATATCGCCTTCAAACCATGCCGTACCAACCTTTCCATCAAATTTTAGTTCAGCGCCTAGAAAAGCGGATAGTACACCGGGGCCAAGATTTATCCAAACATTAGGGTACGCCTCCTTAAGAAAAAGCATTCTCTCAAACTTCGAGAGTAAAAGATTAACAGCCTTCCCCGCGTCGGGATAATGTCTAAGAAAAACCCATGAATCAATGTTTTCGTCGCCGGGATACTTCTCCTTTGGCGCAATAATCTGTATAAGCGGCCTATCTAAACTTCCCTCCCACCAAGCTTTAAAGTTCTCCCTCGCTTCATCCCAATCCTCCTTATATAGCATTAAAGGATCTACGCTCCTCTTCAGTTAGATGACAAGCAGTCTTCTCTCCCACCATCAACATTCAATAATGAAGTCTCCCAGCAAATAAAAGTTTGCAAGGGGATGAGCTGTCATATGCGTCACGCTTCCTCCGGAAGAAGCCGCTGAGACCCAAACCTATCTCTCAGCGAACCCAATTTAAATGATAGTCTCCCGACCCTAGCTGAGGGCTGAATGTAAAAATTAATAGGCACTAAACCAGAAACTATTATTTGAGGTTTTACAGTATGTGGAAGGTTATAAAGCCGGGAGAAGCAGTCTTTAAGCCTTATCCGAAGGGCAACTCAAACATAAAGAGGATAATCGAGAAAGATAAGATTGGAACCGAGAGAATCGCCGGCTTCGGCCTAATAGAGGTTCCGCCCGGAGGAACCTTCGGCCCCCACCAGCATCCCGAGAGAGAAGAAATATACTACGTTCTCTCAGGCACAGGCTCCATAATCATCGGGGAAGAAGAAATACCCGCCGAGGAGGGCCTAACCCTATATGTCTCAGGCGAGGACTCCCACGGTTTAAAGAATGACGGCGAAAAACCCCTAACCGTCATGTTTGTAACCGTATATAAATGATGCATGTGAATGAAGAATGAAGGCCCTAGTATACTATGATGCTGAGGACATTAGATACGAGGAGGTTGAGAAGCCTAAGATAGGGGCTGGGGAAGCCCTCATAGAAGTTAAGGCGGCAGGCCTCTGCTCAACCGACGTATGGAAGGCCATATACCGCAGAAGCAAGCCTGGATCAGTCCTAGGCCACGAGGTCTCCGGGGTAGTGGCGGAGGTAGGTTCAGGAGTTAAGTCTCTAGAGGTTGGGGATCGAGTGGCCGTCTACCATAGAGCTGAATGCGGCCTCTGCTACTACTGCAAGCATGGGCAGGAACCCCTCTGCCGTCAATATAGGCGTCAATCAATCTTTCCCGGAGCCTTCTCAGAATATATTAGAGTTCTACCTGAAATAGTGGAGAACTCAATCATTAAGCTACCCAAAGAAATAACCCATGAGATGGCCACGATGATAGAGCCAACCGGCTGCTCCGTTAGAGCAGTCTTAAAGTGCGGTATAAAGCCGGGAGACAGAGTTCTGGTGATAGGCGACGGCCCCCTAGGCCTACTCAACGCCCAGGTTTCCAAGGCATCGGGGGCCTCAACCGTAATCTTAAGCGGTCACCACGACTACCGCCTTGAGATCGCCAAAAAGGTTGGCGTTGATTACACCCTTAACTCCAGTAGGGAATCCCCTAGCCTCGAGGAGACAGTCAAAGACTTAACCGACGGTTTGGGGGCTGACGTGGTCATAGTTGCGGTTGCATCAACCGAAGCGGTTAGGGAGGCCCTCAGGTTTGTCCGTGAGGGAGGTAAAATCTGTCTATTCGGGGACTTCAGGGATGTTCCCCAGCCGAATCTAAGCCTCGACTTGAAGCGTATTCTTCGTGACGATGTGCAGCTGATTGGAAGCTGGGGCTGCTCAACCGAAAACTATAGGGTTGCCTTCAACATGGTTAAATCCGGACTAGTCAAAGTTAAGGAGATGATAACCCACAGATACCCCATGGAAAAGTTCAAGGAGGCATTACAAACCTTCTTCAGTAAAGAGTGCATGAAAATAATCCTGAACCCATAGCGGCATCAGAGTAGAATTAATACTGAAAGAACCAAAATATGCTCTAATGTAATCTCCTAATCTGCCAAGCTACCCAAATGATTAGTGAACCCATCGGATAGCGTCTGAAAGAATATGGGTTTATAAGCGTGTATTACTTATTGTATTACGGTGTATGCGGGGTGACCGTCATAACCGTTCGGGTTCCTAAGGAAATTAAGGAGAAACTTGAGAAGTACAACGTAAATGTGAGCGAGACTGTGAGGAAATTCCTATCTGAATACGTCTCTGAACTTGAGATGAGAGATCTGGCTGAGAGGCTTGAAATCCTCAGGAAGCGTCTAGGTGACAAAATAAGCCCGGAGCTAATAGCCGATCTCATACGCCAGGATAGGGGGTCACATTGAAATATCTTCTAGATGCCTCAGCACTCGTACCATTAGTGACGAAAGCTGGAAAGCGTCTTTTAGCTTGGGCTACCCATGAAAATATGGCAACCACTGATCTTGCAGTATATGAGGCCTGCAACAGCCTATGGAAACTTGCAACTCAACTGAAGACCATATCCTTAGAGGACGCATTAGATACCGCCGCTACAATTAAAGACTTAATAGACAGAAAAATCATCCAGGTAGTAACGTTCGAAAGGCTAGATCTCTCACGTATTCTCAGAATCGCCAACGAAGAAGAATTAACTTTCTACGACTCCTCATACGTCGTAGCGGCGGAGAACACGGAAGCCGCCCTAGTGACCGAAGACAAGACCCTGCGAAGAAAGGCAAGCAAATACGTTAAAACCATAACATATACAAGTTTTAAAAGAAAATTAGAGCAAACTAAATGAGATAGCTGTCCTCAACCAATTCCTGAGACTTAAAACCGGAAAATTGGCGGGCCATCGGTTAAACCAAAAGGTTCAAATCCCAATTTATGAATCTCAAGGAGTACTTTAACACTAGTGGAAAATAGAACGATTTGAAGCAGAGTTTTATCTCGCAGTATCCCGTAAAATTTTGGAAGAATCGAGAAGAGATTAAGCATCAACTTTGAATCACTCATTAAGGAGATAAGGTTCTAGAAGGCGCTCCAGCATTCTTAGAGTTCATGCCTTATTGTTTCTGAGTCTAAGATCGCCTTTGGTAGATGCTTTTTCGACGGCCAACTGTCAATAGGAATACGTTATCATCCTTTATTTGATAGAAAACTCTAAAATCGCCTATTCTGAGCGAGTAGATCCCCTGCCAATTTCCACGTAAGGATTTTCCTAAATACGGATTATTCTGTAGGAATTTAACTTCACGTAAAATTCTAACTTGATCATCACGGTTGAGAGCTTTAATTCTTCTCCTAAATCTTGGGGGTAAACTCTATTTTATATTTTCGATTCAAGGTTTAGCTCCTTTATGAGGTCACTTAAAGGTTTTGTCTTACCCTCCTTAACCTCCCCTAAGGCGTCTTTCAAGTCTCGAGTAAGCTCCTCATCCTGCATCACTTCTAATGTTTCAATCAACTCATCCATCAAGTTAGCC
>CAZWWD010000078.1:0-5476 GCA_964637155.1 uncultured Candidatus Bathyarchaeia archaeon | reverse complement strand
TCAGGCTTCATATCGCTGTTTATGAAGTTAGAGAAGTATGGGACACCGTATTTTGCGGCTATCTCAAAAACCCTCTGGGAAATCGGTGAATCCCACTCGAAATCCTTCGTTATGTTATATGTTGGTATTGGGAAGGTGAAGACTCTTCCTTTTGCATCCCCCTCAGCCATAACCTCCGCGAAAGCCATGTTAAACATGTCCATTTCATCCTGCATCTCGCCGTATGTGTCATCAACTATTTTACCATCATAAACAACCGGCTCATCCCTCATGAAAGCTGGAACTTTAAGGTCAAGTGTTACGTTAGTGAAGGGTGTTTGGAAGCCAACTCTTGTGGGAACATTAATGTTGAATATGAACTCTTGAAGAGCCTGCTTAACCTCTTTATAATCTAAGCCATCATAACGTATGAACGGTGCCAAGAGGGTGTCGAAGTTGCTGAACGCCTGCGCCCCCGCAGCTTCACCCTGCAATGTATAGAAGAAGTTTACGACCTGTCCTAGAGCAGTTCTGAAGTGTCTGGGAGGCTTACTTTCAATTTTACCGTATACGCCGCCGAAGCCGGAAAGCAGGAGATCCCTCAAATCCCAGCCGACGCAATATGGGCCTAAGACGCCTAAGTCATGTATGTGCATGTCTCCTGAGCGGTGGGCTTCGCCAATGCTGGGGGGATATATCCTGTTAACCCAGTAGCTTTCAATAACTTTGGTTGTTAGGTAATTGTTTAAGCCCTGAAGTGAGAAGCTCATATTTGAGTTTTCGCGCACATACCAATCTTCTAGGTTTAAGTATTGCTCAACAAGCTCTGATGAGCTGAGTATTTTGGCTAGTTCCCTTAAGTCTTGATGCTGTTTGCGGTATAGAATGTAAGCCTTAGCCGTCTTTGCATGTCCATTTTCAATAAGAACTTTCTCAACTACATCCTGGATTTCTTCAACTGTGGGAACACCATCTTCACCGAAGCGTTTTTCTAGAATTTCAACTACTTGATCGCTTAGACGCTTAGCAAGCTCCCTATCTTTTCCTCCAACGGCTTTGGCGGCCTTCCATATAGCATTAGTTATACGTTCTTGATCGAATGGTTCTAATCTACCGTCTCTCTTCCGAACGTACTTCAAGCCTTTAATTCACCTCAATAGAGTGTAAGAGCATAGTTCACCAGATGAGGATGAAACCACTAATACAGATATTAGTGGTATAAAAATTTAAATTTAATTATCTAAATTTTTAGACTAAAAGAGGGCTTGAAAACTAGAGAACGAGATGAAAGAAACCAAGAAATCGAAGCATTTTAATTAGTTTAAATTCGCACATGAAAACAGCAAACTTATTTTCACACATTTATGTCACTTTGACCCAGAGATGCGAGTCCAGCTTTAATCACTTTTACATGCTCAACAAGCCTCTTCCCCAGCAGCTTACATGCTTTAATCGAGTTTTCATCCGGCTTACCAATAGCGACAGAACCATAATGGAGGGTTACTCCAGGAGCAACGTAATCCGGGACACCGAACGTCATCATCCCAAAATTCAATATTACCGAGAGGAGTGATAGAAGAGTCATCTCGTTTCCACCGCCTAATCCGCCTGAAGAAGAAAAGGCCACTGCCACCTTATACTTCAGTTTACCCCAATATTCACTAAATTTCTGATTGAAGAATTCACTCATTTCCTTGCTGATTACACCATAATGTGTTGGCGACCCGAACGCGAAGCCATCATATAATTCTATCTCATTTGGATCAACAGCTTCCACTCGTTTAACGGTTACCGTGGCCCCAGCTTCCTTCGCGCCCTCAGCAACCGCATAAGCCATCCTCTCAACGTTGCCGGTTACACTATCATATACCACTAATATTCTAATTAACTTCATGAAGAACGCTTTCATAAACAAGACATATATAGGGTTTTCCCTATAACCAGACTAAAACATCCATTGGGAGAAGTGGATAAAGATGGCGAAACTCTTACTGGATGAAATGTACTCGGGGCTCAAAGAATACTTTGAGCTTTTAGGCTGGGATGTTCTAACAGTGAATGATGTTGGACTCAGCGGAGCAAAAGACAAGGAGATTGTCTTGTATGCGAGGAATAATGACTTCATCCTAGTGACTCAGGATCAGAAGCTGGCTGACATGGCTGAAATATTACAGGCTAAATGCGTATTAATATCAAGCGGTCTAATTGCTAAGGTAGCCGATGAAAAAATAAGGGAAAAATATCCTGATACAAAAAGAACATAAAACTTTTATTTTACAATTAAACAGCTTTTTATTGAGGGAGGGGCATATCGGTAGAAGGGGAGAAAGTGGTTTTAGGGAAGTGTTAGATCTGTGGGATCCCCTTCTGCTTCGGAAACCCCTCCCTCGCTTTTGCCCACCAAAAATCCGCATTACTGGAGCAATTATAATCGTGGATGATTAAAATCTTTTTCCTTTAGATGGGTAATTACTTGAGGGACTCAAGCGGTATGTCCACTCTTCTTTGTATGCATGATATATGTTTGATGTTGTTTGGGAGCTTAATATAATGCCAAGTAGATTTGGGGTTGAAGGGGTTATTGCTTAGAGCTGCCTCTATAACTTTATCTTTGGTTATCTTCATGTTTCTAGCTGTGGACTTTAAATTTATCTCATCACGCGTATAATCCACATAGCATACCGGTATTCTCATGCATCCAAGCAGTTTTAAGGCTTCAACTCTATGGTGTCCGTCAATAATAACGTTAGTTTTTTCATCGACGACGATGGGCTTTTTGATTATCCCATCAAAATATATCTCATCCTTTAGGGCTTTGAGCCTAATACTGTCGATTCGCTCATGAGCTTTAAGGCTTGAAATATCAGCTAAACAGATCCGCGTTTTAATTGGAATGCCGTTTCTTCCAGATTTTCTGGATGCCAAGTTAAGTCCCCTAACAAACTAAATTGTGTTTCAATGTGATATTTAAAACTTTTTGGCACAATTTTGTACATTAATCATAGGGAAGCTTTCTAACACTAATGAAGGGACAGCAGAGTTAAGAGAAAGCCCAGAGATAGAGAGTAAAAAGCAAAAAGGTGAAATTTATGAAGAAACTTCGAGAGAAACTTTAGGGATGCGTAACCTACAAGTGCGGCGGTTAGAGTCCCGAAAAGTAGATCCAGCAATCCTATTTTCGTTGCAAATAAGTCATTAAATTGGGTGGTAAACGTTAAAATTAGTGCTCCAATAATAGCTGGAATCGAGAGCATAAACGAAAACTTGAAGGCTTCCTCCCGTTTCACACCAAGCATTAGAGCAACGGCTATTGTTAAACCACTTCTAGATAAGCCAGGTATTATTGAAAAACCCTGTACCACGCCAATTATAATAGCTGATTTATAGTCAATCTCGTTCCTTCTGCATTTTCCCATTTTTGAAAAATAAACGAATAAACCGGAAACTATGAAGGCGAATGCCAGAAATCTAATTTCATGAAAAACATTTTCTAGGAGATTGGTAATTGTAAAGCCTATAATTGCTGTCGGTATTGAGCCAATAATTATACGCGGTATTAGCATACCCTCTTTAGATTTAAAATCTAATTTTGCTAACGCAACTAAAATTTTCTGTACATCAGCTCTAAAGAAGAAGACCGTAACGATCAACGTGCCTACATGCAGAAAAATATCAAAAAGTAGGGGAAGTTTTAATCCAAGAAAAAATTCAGCTAACTTTAAATGTCCAGTGCTGGATATTGGCAGCCATTCACTTAAGCCCTGGATTATTCCCAACAGTATTATTTCAAGCCTCATCTCAGGTCATCGAATAATCATTTACATATATTTCGGAATAGAAGATAGCTTTTTATAATGTTGGACTTCCATTATTTAATTTTCGGGGTTATCTTTGCCCTTCATTGATACGCTTACCATAAACGAGGAGCACAAGAGCGAAGGGGAGATTCTGGAAATAATCTGGAAGGCTCTGGAATATTTTCCAAAGGGCTTGTGGGATGGAGTAAACTATCTTGGAAACATAAATATGATGCATGATGTTAAGATTAGAGTGGAATCTAAGAAAACTGTTCACGGGGCATTTGTCTTTAATAGGCTAGTGAATAAGATTAAGAGAGTCAGAGAACTACTACAGATTAAAGAACTCTTATTGGCGGTTACATGCGACCCGATCATAGCATTATATCACACATTTAACTTTGAGAAGCTCAGCCGAACAGCTACTCTCGTGCACGATTATTTTTCAAAAGATATAGGCATAGTCTCCTTCTTCAGAGTTGAAGAGGAAGAGAATGCAACAAAAGTCGTGGCGCACGGCTTAGGGCACAGCTTGGGGCTAAGGCATCACGTTAAGCCCATAGACCTAATGTATGAGGGATTACTTGAATGCGATAATCTAATAAATGACGGGTTCTGCAGTGAATGTCTAAAAAGGATGAGGCAAGATTAATCCTAAATTCTAGAAATACGCCATTTAGGAGCGCATTACAAAATAATTATAGGCTTCAGCAATATTATCCACCTCATACACACTCATATTATAACCCTTCTGGCTCAGATAATCTTGCAAGCTCACTTGAATGGGCTCCCAAGTTATCATCGTTAAGCCCGGAGCTATCTGCTTTTCAACACGCTTATACACGGTGATCACGCTTTGCCCTTTGGGAACAAGGAAAATCTCCCCGCCCTTAGCGGCGGCGGCTTCAGCCTTCTCCGCGACGCCGCCAACCCTACCTATTGAACCGTCAGACATTATGGTGCCAGTTATAAATACTTTGTCGGATAATTTTTCTCCTTGGATCGCAGCTATTATCGCTATTGTTAGGGCGGCGCCAGCGCTTGGGCCATCAACTATTTGAACCTCTTCTTCAGCCTCTATTGTTATTATGATGTCGGATCTGCTTAATGGTTTTCCAGTGAACCTCTCAGCAACCGCAACGGCTGTTTGGGCGCTTGCCTGTAAATCTATGCCTATACGCGGCACTGTATTCACGAGGACTCTTCCATGGCCAAGGGTGATCTCCACAGTACATTTTAGGGTTAGGCCGCTGTAGTGCACGTCAAAGAAATCGGCGTATACTGTTTTTACAGCGACCAGATTTATTTCCGCTTCCCCGATCACGCTTGTATTTGCTTCTAATTTCTTAACAAAGGAAGAATAATAGTCCACTTGACTCTTGTAGTATTCAACTTGACTCTTCAAGTTGTCGATTTCCTGAATGAGATTTACGATCGTAGCTGACATATTTTCATTTTGTTCCGCTAAGGTTTTAACTTGATTTATCAGCTCACTGTTTTTCCTGTACATTAGTGTTAATTCGTAAAGTGTTATGCCGTTTACTAGAAGACTTATTACAAGGACTGTTGATAGGAGTCTTGGATCTCGAATTGAAATCATATTTGCTTAATCCTCCCGTTAAGTTTATTTTTGTTTTCGTTAATATATTATAGACGAAAAGTATATAAGTTCAACTAAATCAATTAATAATAAACCAAAA
>CAZWWD010000077.1:0-5529 GCA_964637155.1 uncultured Candidatus Bathyarchaeia archaeon | reverse complement strand
TGCCTAATGGATGTTCGATTGATGGGGGAAGATATCTGCCGAACGCCCCTGTCCTCAATGGATCAGACTCGCCGAATCTCACGTAGTTTATCGGAGTCTCTATTAGGGCTAGAAAAACAAGCGTTACGATAAGCGCGAAGCCTATTTTCAGCTTGTAATTGTACCTGAGATATTTTTTAATGGTTGCCCCAATTTTGATTATTTTCAACATCTTATTTCATCTCTCTTATTTTTTATTTTTTAGGAGGAGGTGTAAGTTACTCTGGGATCTATGAATGGGTAAATCAGATCTATTATTAGGTTTGCTGTTAGCACTGCGATTGAGGATATTATGACTATTCCAAACGCCGTGTTATAGTCTAGGCTGTTTATGGCTTTGATGAATAGGCTGCCTATTCCCGGATACCGGAATATCCATTCCACTAGGAATGAACCGCTGAATATGAAGCCTAATGACATGCCTAATCCGGTTGATTGTGGGAGCAGAATATTTCTGAGAACATACCGGTTTAAGATTCTTCTCTTCTTTAATCCTTTTGCCTCAGCAAATGCCAAGTAATCTTCACCTAAGATTAGGATTACCAGCGACCTTGTGGATATTATCCATCCGCAGGCGGAAATTACAATAATGGATAAGGATGGGAGAAACCCATGCACTATTAAATCCCATAGAAAGGCAATGTTAAGTGAGGGGGTTATACCTGGGGAAAAAGCATAGCCGGTTGGAAGAACCCCTAGGAAATAGCCGAAGAAGAGAACTAGTAGTATGGCGAAATAGTAGTATGGTGCCTGAGACATATACAGAGATAATGTAAATAGAAATGTACTGGTCTTTTTCTCCCGATACCATCCTATAAGGGTTCCCGCAATCAAGCCGATGACCCATGAGATTATAGTTGATATTCCCAGCAGCCCGATCGTCCATGGTAAAGCTTCTAGGATAAGTTTTTGCGCGGGATCCGGGAAAGAAAGGAAGGATACGCCTAGATTTCCGTGGAGAATTAATTCCCTCATATAACAGACATATTGGGTGAATAGATCCTTATCTAATCCAAATATTTCTTTATATTTAGCTATTATTTCGCTTGTTCCTGAGATTACATAACCGTATCGTTGCTGCATCATAAGAAAGTATAGGGTTAGGGGGTCACCGGGCATCAGCCTGAAAAGGAAGAAGATAACGGTTAATATAACGAAAACTTGAACGACGTATATGATTATTCTCCTTACGAGATAGTAGAGGACAGGTTTTGATATTTCAACCAATACTTTCACCATCACATATATGTTTCCTTAATAATTATCTTTATAATGTATATTTTTATTCCCCCGTTCAGAATTGGGGTTTGCAGATTCAATGTTTTTGGAGGCGTACAAAAAGCAGGAAACTTTTCTTCCGGATTTAACATTAATTGTAGGCGGGATTTTTCGTCTGCAATCTTCAGATGCATAGGGGCATTTAGCTGAGAAAACACAGCAGTTTTCTGTTCTAAGTTTTCTGAGGGAGCCGCCAACCGTTAAATCTAGCTTGTCTTGCCATCGGCAATCTGGGTCGGGTATAGCTATTGAGTCCACCAGAAGCTTAGTGTAGGGGTGCAGTGGATTATCAATTAGCTCGCCTGCGGGACCCTCTTCCACGATTCTTCCATTACATAACACGAGTATGTTGTCGGCTATGTAGCTAGCTGTGTTGAGGTCATGGGTTACATATATGCATGAAACCCCATATTCATCTCTGAAGCGTTTGATGTGATCTAGAAATATTGCCTTTAGGGAGGCGTCTATCATAGATATGGGCTCATCAGCAACTATGAGTTTAGGTTTAATTAGGAGAATACGTGCGAGTAGAAACCTTTGTCTTTCGCCTCCGCTGAGCTGGTATGGATATCTGCCGAGAAGGTCGCTTCTCAACCCTATATCTCTCATGCATTTGTGGATAAGCCGGCGGGCTTCATCTTTGTTTGAGGCCAGCTTAAACTTTTTTACAACAATTTCCAATACGCGGTCTATCCTATAAAATGGGTTGTAAACGCTGTAGGGATCCTGAAATATTGGCTGAACCTCTCTGAGAAACTTCATTCGCTTCTTTTTAAGCCATACTTCTATTTTTTCGCCTTTATATAATATTTCACCGGATGTAGGAGAAAGCAATCCTAATGCGAGCTTCGCGATGGTGGATTTTCCGCTTCCGCTTTCGCCTACAATGGATGTTATTGTCGGTTTATCTGAGGGAATTTTAAACGAGATTGAATCAATAGCTTTTATCCTTCTTGATATTAATCCTAAGCCGCCTCCCATCTTAAATTCCTTAGTCACGTTCTTAAATTCAAGTAGGGGGGAACTCATTTTCATCACTACTCGTAGAGTATGCATGAAACATATCTTTCCGAATTGATTCTTTTCATAGGAGGCTCAATTTTTTTACATTTTTCTGATGCGAGGGGGCATCTTGGATGGAATCTGCATCCTTTCGGCCATTTAAGGGGGCTTGGAGCGATTCCCGGTATGCCTTTAATGTTTTTCATTCCTCTTCTCGGAATAGAAGCCAATAGGGCTTTAGTGTATGGATGTAGGGGGTCTTTATATATGTCTCGGATTGGACCTATTTCCACAATTTTTCCAGCGTACATGATGCTCATTCTGTCAGCCACTTGCGCGTGAACCGCCATATCGTGGGATACTAGAAGTATTGTTAGCTGATACTTTTCTTTCAGATCTCTTAAGAGCTGTAGTATGCCTTTCTGCACAACCACATCTAGGGCTGTTGTAGGCTCATCCGCCACTATAACTTGGGGGTTAAGGGCTAGGGCTGACGCGATTATCACCCTCTGCTTCATACCCCCGCTGAGCTCGTGGGGATACATATCCATGACCTCTTCGGGGAGACCGACCTCCCTAAGTTTTGAAGCTGCAAGCTCCACGGCTTCATCTTCACTAAGATTTATGTGGTCTAGGATCGCATCGATCACCTGCTCCTTAATCTTGAGAACAGGATTCAGAGAGTTCATGGCTCCCTGGGGCACATAGGCGATTTTAACAAATCTGATCTTCTGAAGTTCCTTTTCAGGCATTTCGAGAATGTTTTTACCCTCAAATATTACTTCGCCGCCAACAATATATCCCGGCGGCTTCACCAACCTTAATATTCCATCTACAAGCGAGGATTTTCCGCATCCGGATTCACCTGCAATACTAAAAATCTCGTTTCTGTTAACTTGAAAGGATACTCCATCCACGGCTTTGTAGTCTCCGAGGATGCTTTTGTAGTAAACTCGGAGATCCCTTACTTCTAGTATATGCATGAAGTACGCCTCCAATTCAGGGACAAAAAAGAGGGGGGAGGGAGATATTTATTTCTTCCTTACAACCACCGTGACAACTATAGACACTATCTCTAAGATTATCATTACTATGAGCAACGTTTGCATGGTTGAAAGGTTAGCTGTAAGGGTTGTCTTTAGATCAGTGATTTCAGCCTCTAGGCTTGTAACCGCGGTGTTTAGGTTCGTAACTGCAGTTTGCAGGTCTGCAACGCTGGTTTGTAGGTTTGTAAGGCCTGTTGAAATATCTGGGGAAATTGGCGGAGAGAATGAAGCATAACCATTCTCAACTAGGGTTTCTGCATCTGACAGAGGAATAGAGGCTGAGGAACCAGCGGTGAATGGACCGTAAGTTTTGCCGTCGGCTCCCGTGAATGCTTCAACGTCTTTCGTGAACCATACGGTGGAGTAAACTATTGGCGCGTGGGTGACTGGTTCAAGCTTGAATAGTATGAATATGAAGTTGGGGCACCAGTAGTATGGGAAGGCGTATAGGTTGTCGTTTGTCGGCCAACCCGTCCAGTATTTTGTATTCCATAGTTCGCTTCTCGGGCATTCGGTTAGGGGTATTATTGGCAGATACTTCATCCAGACTTCAACTGCTTTATGAGCTAATTCACTATATTCTGGATCGCTGGGACCAACCTGTGAGAGTTCATCTATTATCTCATCCATTTCAGGTTCGCTGAGCCTAGCTGAATCTCCTCCAGTCATGTAGTTTCCTATTGGTGTGACGTATTTGCTGTGGAACCCTGAAATTAGGAAGTATGGGTCTCCCATATTCCATGGCATGTTGGTGCCTAAGCCCCAGCTGGTTGTCGTATCATAGAGGCCTAGACTGCATTTCTGCGCTAGGATGGATACATCGTATGGTTGTATATACGCGTTAAGACCAACCTCTTTCAGGCATTGTGAAATTACTAGAGCATACTCATAGTTGACTCTCCACGGTGCGCCGTACGCGATTTCAAATGAAAACTTGGTTCCGTTAGGATATTCTCTGAATCCGTCAGCATCCACATCTATGAAGCCCAGAGAATCTAATATTTGGTTAGCTTTGTCGGGGTCGTATGTTATATTGTATTTCTGCACTACGTCAGGATACATGTATGGTTTTAGGCTATCCCATGATGGGAATGGGAACTTGGCTGGTGGAGCGTAGTCGTATTCGGTGTATGCTGCTCCAACCCTTTCTCGGTCTATAGCATAGGAGAGAGCCCATCTGAAATCGCTCATGTTGAATGGATATTTAGCGCAGTTCACTCTTAATGCATGAAGGAACGGATCGGTGATTGTAACTAGCGCCGTTGTGTCCGGGAATGAGCTTTTGAGGCTTTTGAGAACAGGCCAATCTATCCACGCGCTGACTAATACGTCGATGTCTCCCTTAGAGAACTCTGTTACAGCCACATCAACGGAGGGCAGAACCTTATAGACAATGTATTTTGGCCCTGGGAAGTATCCGAGGCTTTTAGCCCAGTAGTTTTCGTTTCGCTCCCATATAGCCATGCGGAGCTCCGGTATGGTCATGTTAAGCTTGTATGGCCCCGTTGTGACGGGTGGATTATTCAGGAATGTTGTTGGGTCTACGTCCTTCCATACGTGTTCGGGAACTATGATGATGCCGCCCCAAGTGTCCCTAAACCAGTAGTGGATACGTGGGTTAGGCGCCTTCAGATTTAGGACTGCTGTGAGATCATCAGGTGCGGTAGCGCTTTCAATGGCGGAGTCAACCATTGCATGCCCATAAAGTTCTGAATGCTCCTTAAGCATGTTGATCGTGAAAACAATGTCTTTGGCGGTGAATGGTTCTCCATCATTCCATGTTACGCCATCCCTTACATGAATGATTAGCTGAGTGTTATTATTTTTGTATTCCCATCCAGTGCATAGCCAGTATATTATTTCGCCACTAGTATAATTGAAGTACCATAGCCCCTCGAAGGCCAATGGAATCTCCATTACTCCCGCCCTTGATGGAATATAGGGGTTAAAGTGATCCCAGTTAGGCGGATCATAATAGCCTGGAATTACAACAGTTTCTTCCCGCGGAACCGGCAGCTCCTGTCCTTGAGCAGGCGTGATTCCCGGCGTCACATAGAGAGTTGATAGAGAGGCGACCAACAGCAGTAGAAGACAGAATTTTCTCATTCTTCTCCTCATCCTAACAATTTGATTTAAATGGTTTCTATAACCAACCAACAAATAT
>CAZWWD010000076.1:0-5544 GCA_964637155.1 uncultured Candidatus Bathyarchaeia archaeon | reverse complement strand
GTGAGAGGCTGATTGAAATGTACGAGTATGATATTGTTGTTAAAAATGGTTTAGTAGTAGATCCATCTCAGGGAATTAACGAAATAATGGATGTAGCCATAGCTGAGGGAGTAATAGTTGATTTACGTAAGGGCATAAACGCCGCTAATTCAAGATACATTGTTGATGCCTCTGGAATGATAGTTACCCCAGGATTAATTGATCTGCATGTGCATTGCTGCTATGAGATCGCCCATTTAGCGGTTAATCCGGATCTAGCATGCTTAGCTAAGGGAAGCACAACCGTGCTGGACGCCGGCTCCACAGGCGAATTAAACTTTATCGGCTTTAAGAAATATGTTATAAAGAACGCTAAAACCCGGATTTTCGCCCTAATAAACATTGAGTCCCAAGGGATGATTGAGTATTCCCGACCTAATCAGAAATGGACCAGCCTAATTACGGGCCGCGATGAAATGTTCATAAATATTGAGGGAACACTAGATATGATCAAACGTAACCGCGATGTTATTCTGGGTATAAAATGGGCTCATCATGGGATTGAGGGTGTTAGGTTAGCTAGGGAGGCTGCGGATAAAGCTGGATGTTTCTTGATGGCTGAAAATCATCTTCAACCTGAAACCCTAAAGTACATGAGAAAGGGGGATGTGATAACGCATCTTTATCATGGGATACGGATGGAGCAGAATGATGGGTTATTAAGTAGAGATGGATATGTTCAGCCGGAATTCTTTGACGCTAAAAAGCGGGGTGTGGTCTTAGATGTCGGTCATGGAGCGGCTAGCTTCAGCTGGCAGGTTGCCAAAAAGGGTATAGAGCAGGGGATAAAGCCTGACACCATAAGCACAGACTTACATAAAGGAAGCTATAATGGTCCAGTCTATGATTTACCTACAACCATGTCAAAGTTTCTTCATCTAGGGCTTTCACTTGAAGAGGTTATAGAAGCTACCACAGTTAAGCCCGCTGAGGTTTTAGGTAAAGAAGGAATTATTGGCACATTAAAGCCGGGAGCACGCGGAGATGTTACGGTTCTTAAAATGGAGGAGGGGAAGTTTCCGCTTGAAGATTCAGCTGGGAAGAAAGAACTCTGCAGACGGAAATTAATAGCTGTAAAAGTGATTAAGGATGGGGAAATAGTCTTTTAGAATTTAAAATTTAAAAAGTAGCCTGATGATCTAAAACCTACAAAACATTAATAAAACGTTAATAATGCCATTAGAGATGCCGCGTGGTTTTTGGTTTTCCGTCAGGCGGCCACTCTGTTATCGTATACCTCAGAATCTTCCGATCTCTGTATAGCTCCTTAATCTTGTCGAGGATTGGCTGAACAATACTTTTTGCTTCATCACTTCGCTCGCAATTTAAAATGAGTGAAATGTTAAAGACGTACTTTTTCAGCACATCTATGCTTTTACTCATGTGTCAGCGCCTCCATCTCTTTTTAGGATAAAAATTAACCTAAAATTTAAATTTTAGCTTCTAATCACACCTAAAAATAAAATTTAACTGTTTTTCAATAATTTTTCTCCACGCTTTCATGGAAATTGGGCTGATTTAAACAGATGCCGCTCAATTTAAGGAATTATTAGCCATTAGCTGCGGAATCCGAGAATTTATCCGCCTGCAGCTGGAGGCAAAAAGGTTACTACATCATCATCTTTTAATGGGGTTTTTTCTCCATTAAGAAGATTTATGTTTCGGCCATTCAAAAGTATCACTAAACCGGAGTCTGTTATACCCCTCCTCTTAGATAGACCCTCTATTTTCTCTCTGAATCCCTCTGTTTTCTCGGATATTTTTTGAATTAGGTCGCTGATTTCCGCCTCTTCTTCCAGCTCAATTGTTAATTCACTACCTAGAAGAGGTACGAGATCGCCGAAGGCCCTAACCTTCACCTTCATATCTATTCTCTCCGACACTAAAAAATTGGGGATTTTGATTTATTTCCTCAGCTTTTCTAGAACTCTGTCAACATCTTCAAGCCCAAGCTCCCTAAGGACATCCGATTTAGGTATCCCCCTCTCATCCCAGCCGATAGCCTCATAATACTGCTTCTTTAGCTCCTCGAAGGTCTTCCTGTCGGTGGTTTTGCCCTTATGGGGTCCTGAAGGAAGAGGCTCATAAAATCTTGGCGGATTGTCATCATGCACTTCCGGATCCCAGAAGAGGTCGGGTCCCCCCAAGAGGAGAACTGCTCTTTGAATGTGGAGTATTCTGCGCGCTAGAACCCGGCTCCACTCATCCTTTGTTAGGTTCCATCCTGTAACCGCCCTATAGAAGTCCCATACGAGATCGTCGAAGCACATAGCGCATATAACGGCTGAATCCGAGAAAACTATCATTGTATCCTCATATGCGTCGCGTACGCTCGATGTGTGATCCCCACATTGGGGGGAACAGGCGTATGAGATTGGATTATAGTCTAGTCCGCTTCTTGTTCCGTGGGCTCCGACCTCAACGCCCTTAACGTGGACAGCATATTTTGTAGCGTCTACGCCTTTCATTTCGCTTATTTTTAGGGCTGCCCTATAGGTTCCCTCGGCAAGTATGTCGCCGATCCCCTCGCGTTTAACTATCATTCTTGCAAGCTTTTCGAAGGCTTCCACATCGCCCCACTTAAGCTCGAACCCTAGGTCTTCCTTTGTAAGTATGCCTCTCTCATATAATTCAGCTGCGAAGGCAAGTGTGTTACCGCCATTTATGCCCGAAAAACCTAGGTAATCCATTAGGGCTGAGAGATATATGCATTCGCCTGGATCAAATATTCCTAGGTTCGGTCCTAAATAGGCTTGCATCTCATAGTCCGGGCCATCGGTTATTGCACCCTTATATGGGCCGGTCTTAATGACGGATATCTTCATGCAGCCAACTGGACAGTTGAAGTCGCTCCAATATCTTTTAACCCAGTACCTGAAGTCGAATTTTGGCCCTCCGAAGCGCTTTTCATCATGCCATTCCTCCTGCCAGTTTCTAATGGGTTCGGAGCTTGCCCAAGCGCCAACCAAGTACCCGCCGTAGCCCGTTCCCCAGCGTCTAAGACTGTCTCTTTTCAAAAGCCGCTTTTCGATCTCGCGTATAAGAAGCTTAACGGTTTCCGGGCTAGCCACGTCTGGTAATGGTTTCCTCCCCTTAACAACTATGGCCTTAAGGTTCTTAGAGCCCATAACCGCTCCGTAGCCTCCGTAGCCGGCTGCGTGGCTGAGCTTCTGCATTACAGCGGCTGTTCTAACCCTATTTTCTCCCGCTGGTCCACAATATATTATTGCTGGCTCCCTGATTTTTCCTATGTTCGGGTTTCTCTTCTCAAGTAGCTCGCGGGTTTCTCTGGTTAAAATTCTTATGGTTTCCGGACCCTCTTTACCCCAAATGTGCTCGGCGCTTCTAATCTCAGCATTATCGTCAGTTATGAGAATGTATACGGGTTTCTCAGCTTTACCTGTAACTATGACACCATCGTAACCCGCACACTTGAGTTCAGGTCCGAATTCCCCGCTTGCCGTTGACCCAATGATCCCGTTGCATTGAGGCGACTTTCCGGATACACATATTTTGGCGCCAGGGTATATTCCAGTTAGTGGGCCTGTTAGCGCTAGGAAAATGTTTTCTGGGCCCAGTGGATCAACCGTTTCCCATCTTCGGCCGAGTCTATCCCAGAGTATTTTCGCAGCTAAGCCTCTGCCTCCAACGTAGTTTCTGAGGATCTCATCGCTTAGAATCGTATCCTTTATGTTTCCAGACGAGAGATCTACCTCAAGAAATTTCCCTGCGTAACCTCTCGGCATTTAAATCCACTCCTCAGCTTTTTCACCATAAAGGTTTACCGCTACATCCCTAGCGAGCTCTTCAGGGGGTTGAGCGAAAAGCTTTCTATTGATGCTTCCCCCTCCAGTCTTATCCTCTTCCACAACCCAAAGAGCATCAAAGTTAGCCTCCTGACAGACTTTAGCGCATTGGGGGTCGCCACCGCATAGATCGCATATAACGGCTTTTCCATCGCCCGGATGGAGGAACGGAATGTTCCCAGGGCACTCGCGTATGCAGGCTCCGCAACCAGTACATTTTTCCCTATCAACCAGAACAGCCCCGGTTTTATCGTCGACAGATAGGGCTTCCACCTGGCACGCTGAAACACATGGATAGTCGTGGCATTGAGCACAGAAGTGAGGTATTTCAACTCCTGGTGCAAGCGCGAAAACCCTTATTCTGGAGGCTTCAGGCCATATCCAACCCTCATGAAATAGGGAGCAGGCGATCTCGCATCTCCTACAACCAGTGCACTTTAGGTAGTCTCTAGCAACCCAAATGATTGTTTCCTTCTGCTTCGCCATATAAATCACCAGCTAAGAGAGATAATTTCTGAACATTTTATTATTTAAAACTTTTTAACAAATTTAAAAACTAAAGAACTATTAAAATCTATCTCTCTTCCTTCCTCATTAAAAATACCTCACCTTTCTTCAGAATCTCTTCAAAGCTGACCCGATGCTAATGTAGCTGCTAAAGTTAATTTTATTCAATTCAATCTAGCATCGCAACAAATGGATGAGCTCACAATGATGAATCAATCTATTTTTATCCTTTCAGGCGACGAATATAGGTTAAAGCGTTTCCCCCTGATGAACCCTATGAGTGTTAAACCGAAGGCTTCAGCGAGCTTAATCCCCCTGTCGGTTGGAGCGGAAAGCGAAGCTAAAACCGGTATACCCATCTGCAAGGTCTTAATAACAATTTCAGATGTTAGTCTACCCGTGGATGCAAGTAGCAATCCGCTGAAATCCGCTTTCTTCATTGCAGCTTCACCCACAACTTTATCTACAGCGTTATGTCTGCCAACATCCTCGGCGAAGGCTATAAGCGCCCCATTTTCATCCAGTAGGGCAGCTGCATGGGTTCCGCCTGAAGCCCTAAAAATGGATGCCCTAGAGTTCAATATTTTCATGGCCCTAAAAATTATTTCAGCGTTGAATTTATTCCTGTTAAATTTCAGTTTGTAGGCATTTCTTAAGGTCCTTGGCGGAGGCTTAAGTCTTCCCTCACCGCACATTGTGGATATAAGCTGAATCTCCTTCAAAGTCTGATGAGATAGTTCCCTTGTCAACTGAACTCGCACTCTTCTTTTAGCCACCTTAATTTCAAGGATTTCCTTAATTCCACTCACTATTCCCTCTGTTAGAAGATGACCGATCGCCAATTCCTTAATTTGGGATGGTAGGCAATGGAAAACCGCATATAAACTATCATTGACGTAGAGGTTCACTAAATCTTCTATAGCAACCAAGTCAGCTGAGGCTTCAAATTCGCCTTTAGATAAGTTAAACCTCAAAATTTTGTGTTCGGAAAGAAGCTTGCCATGCTTCTCTTTTTCCGTCATAACTTTAAGCACCCTCTTTTTGCTTTTCAATCTTTATTAAGGGAACATCATAAATAAGAGAGGAGAATTGAACTTCAATCTTTCATATTTTTTCTAATCAAGAGATTTCATGGTGAACCAAAATATTTAAATATGATTCCATAACGGAGTTATTCTAGGTGTTGAAAATG
>CAZWWD010000075.1:0-5615 GCA_964637155.1 uncultured Candidatus Bathyarchaeia archaeon | reverse complement strand
TCTTTTAGGGTTCTTCTAACTATTGGACCATTAGGCTTTGTTTCCTCAAATATTATGCACTGAAACTTGTAGATTTTTGTTCCTTTTAGAACCCAGCAGTCCGGTGAGAGACCAGCTTTCATGCAACACTGACACAGGAATTCCTCTTCATCCCATCCCCACTCAACCGGTACCTGAGGCAGTAACAATCCTTTATAGAAGCCTCTTTCAACTATGAGGCCGTCTTCACCAATCTTTATTTTTGATGGATATTCGGTTGGCGACTTAACTTCGATTAGCTTCGGCTCAGTTAAAACGCTTACCTCAAATACTACGTTATTAAGCTCATGCATTGTCATTGGTGGAAAACGCGGGTCTCTAGTGGCTGACTCTATAGCCGCCTCAATAACAGCCCTAACAAGGGGATAAACTGGATAGGGAAATCCTATGCATCCTCTGAGACTCTTTTTCCCATTTATTACACTATTTATTGTGACAAAAACCCCTCTCTTCTCAAGTAGGTTTGGCGAAACATCTTCTGGTGGGCTGATTATTCTACCATCCTTAAGGTTTTCTTCAACGGCTTTTCTAGCGAGTCTAACTAAAAATTCGCCTTCTCTATCCGTTAGGTCGAATTCCATTGAAGCTCTCACCAACAATTAATACAGCCAGCAGGCCTAAATAAGGCTTATAGCTCTTAGAAGCTAAAAAATAGAGGTGATCTCGCATAAATTTTAGAATTTGATTGATTCCTCTTTAATACCATTTTTGGTTATTACTAGTAGGTCTATTCCGTCACCGCTTCTCACATCACGACTTATAGCTGACTTTATAGCTTTTATAGCAAGCTTCTTACCTTCTTCAACGGTCATCCCATCCTTATAGGAGTCTTCTAAGATCCCTATCGCTATCTCAGCTCCTGAACCGACGGCAGCATACTTATCTCGTATAGTTGAGCCTAGAAGATCAAGCACATAAATTGTCGGTCCTTCGTCATCAACTCCGCCGATGATAGTTTCTGTTATGTATGGAAGCAATCTGCTGTTGAAAAGCAGATTTGACATGACTTTTGCCGCTGCCTTAACGCTTATTGGACGGCCAGTCTCAAGTTTAAATAAATTTGCATAAACTCCAACCTCACGTACTAAAATCTGCATATCTGAGACCAGACCAGCGCAAGCGGCGCCTATGTGATCAGATATTCTAAAAACTTTTTTTCCAACACGACTCAAAACTAGGTTTCCGTAAGACACCCTTTTTTCAGAGGCTAAGACAACGCCATTTGAGCATACTATTCCGACGGTTGTTGCGCCTGGAATTGACAAATATCGACCTTGACTTTGATTATACAATTTACTCCCTCTCTTAGATAATTGATCCATCTTTTTAATTAAGCATTTTACGGAACTAATAAACATTTTCTGCCCTTATTAAGCTTTACTAAAAGGATTTAAGGACGACCTAGAGGGAGAACTCTTTCAATTATATGCCTAGTAGAGTATTTCCTTGCTTAGCTTAACTCTGTAACCTTCTACTGGTACACCCTCTTCTATCAGCAGTCTTCTTCTAGCTTCCACCTCTTCCATGGTTTCTCCAACTATCCAGCCATCAGACCTCACAACCCGATGACATGGAATTATGGGTGCAAGCGGATTTTTATGTAGTGCATTCCCAACAGCCCTGAAAGCACGAGGCTTTCCGATTCTTTCGGCTATGCGCTTATATGTGCTAACCTTGCCTCTAGGGATTTCAAGTGTTGCCATCAAAACAGACTTCTCAAACTCCGTTTTCCCAGCTAAACGCTTCAGCAACTCTTCACGAAGCTTCTTATCAATCTTTTTTCCCATTCTGGAAACACCGATATGTAAAGAGTAATAGTAAATTTTTAAAGATTAATTCTCTTTTTAAAATGGAGTAGGTAGGAGAGGCCTATAGTCTTGGAAGAGAAAAGTTTCGAAGGAACCAGATCTGATAAAACAAAATTTTCTAGAGCCCTTTATATTGGACGTTTCCAACCATTTCATCTCGGTCATCTCGAAGCTATTAAGTATATTCTGAGCAATGCTAAAGAAGTTATAATCGTTGTGGGTAGCGCTCAGGAAAGTCACACGCTTGAAAATCCCTTTACCGCCGGCGAAAGGATATATATGATTAGATTAGCCCTAAATGAAATAGGCGTTGATCCGGGCAGATACTACATTATTCCCGTTATCGACCTTGATATTCACGGCATATGGGTTTCACACGTATGCTCTCACGTCCCAAAATTTGACGTAGTATACTCTAATGAACCGTTAACTAGACGCCTATTCATTGAAAGCGGCTTTAGGGTTGAGTCAATACCATTCTTTAAGAGAGAACTATGCTCCGCCACCGAGATAAGGCGTAGAATGCTGGCTGGATCAAGCTGGGAGGAACTTCTCCCAAAAAGCGTAGCCACATACATTAAGGAGATAAATGGCGTTGAAAGATTAAGAGACTTAGCGAAGACCGATAAGATTGTAAGGTGAATCTACCTCTTTTCAGCTAGAGCCACAGTTATTTTATGCGATTTCTCAGTTGCAGCTTTAATAGCGCTCATAAACGCATGTCTAATCGGAACCTTTTCAAGCTCAAAAAGACCTTCCACCGTAACTCCGCCGGGCGTTGTAACCATATCACGTATTTGAGACGGAGACTTCCCGCCTTCAAGAATTAATTTCCCAGTTCCAATCATAGTCTGAGCAGCTATCGTTAACGCTGTTCTTCTATCTAAACCTACTCTTAAACCAGCATACATCATGGCTTCGGCTATAAGCGCTAGGTAGGCTGGTGCGCATCCGCTTAGGGCTGTTATAGCATCCATATAAGCCTCATCAATCCTTCTAACTTTTCCAAGCGAACTTAATAGTTTAATAGCTAAATTGAGCTCTTCTTGGCTTACTTTTGAATCGGGGGAGTAGGCTATGTAGGCTTCGCGGACGATTATCGCTAAGTTCGGCATCACTCTGATAAACTTAGCTTCTGGAGCAAATCTTTTAAGCAGGCTCAATTTTACAGCTGCGGCCAAAGATATCACAAGCTTTCCTTTAATTTCATCTCCAACCTCCTTAAAGACAGCCTTAATGTCCTTCGGTTTGACGCATAATATAATAATATCCGCTCGTTTAACAGCCGCTTTATTATCCATCGTTACATTTAAACCTAGATTTTTGAGCTCCTCTATGCGCTCGGATCTTTTCTCTGTGACCACAACTTCATATCCGCTTGAAGATAGGTTTCTTGCAACAGCTTCCCCGATAACGCCTCCACCTATAACAGCCACAATCATGTTTGCTTACACTCCTTATAATGACTATATTCTCACATTGGCAATATAAGAAGCTAATAAACAAACAGTAAAAATCTTGATTGATTCTCGCCCCGGGGCATCATTAAAAATAGAGAGATAGAGTGAGGCGAGCCCGCGGATTTTAATGTTACTGGGGAAATAGTTTAGACGCTTGCTCTCCGCCGATACCCCAATTGATTTTCGGTACATCATGTATTATTACTTCCACGTGCTCTGGACTAATTCCGATTTCCTCAAATGCTTTCGTTATTCCCCTTATGATAGCAGCCTTCTGTTCTTCAGTTTTACCAGCCCACATCTCAACTATTACAATCGGCATGATCTCTCACCAAGTTAATCTAGTTTGATTTCACCTTTAACTTTTAATGCTCTCGGATCTCAAACAGATTCTGATCATGTAAAGCAAAAATTAAATTTAAGTTCTTTAGAGGAAAACGTATAAGAATAAAGAAAACTTGTTTTAGGTGAGCTATTTTTGGTTTCCTATGCTTTTTCCACCCTAATTTTGTCTCCACTTCTAACATTTTTGAAAATTTTTGGATCACCGATAACTTTTCCGAATACGTTTACCGGATCAGCTGGTCTAATCTCATTTCCTCTACTTATGGGGGTTGGACCGAAGAATATGCAGAATCCTCTTCCAGGAGGCCAGTAACCTATGTCCCCGACTTCCACGGTTTCCTGAGGGTTCTCCTCTCCTATTTCAACTGGTATGGAGAAGTATACTTCATCGCCCCATCTATTCGCCGTAGATTCGAAGGGAAGCTTCTCCCAAATTGCGGCGACGGTTCTAGGGTTCTTGTCCTCCAGAAGCTCGGCTTCAACCACACCTATTCTATCACTTATAATTTTGATCTTCTTCAAATCCGGTGACACCTCCAATCACTCATATTAGAGTAATTCTTAATATTAAATTAAATGTTATCTGGCTTATTTTTAATAGGCTGCCGTTAAAGATATTTAGAGGGTCTTCTAAGGGTTTTATATGCATAAAAAACGTAAGATTAGTGTTATTGGCGTTGGCAATTTAGGTTCATGCATAGCATATGAAATAGCCAATAGAGGGCTAACTGAGGAGCTAGTCCTCATAGACATTTTAAGGGATCTAGCTGAGGGAAACGCGGCTGATATTGGACAGGCTATTGCCTTCAGAAATAATGTTGAAGTTTATGCGGGGGACTATGAGGATGCCGCCGATTCAGAAATGATCGTTGTGACTGCGGGCAAACCTAGAACCCCGAAAATGAAAACTAGACTTGAACTTCTTGAAGTTAATAAGAAGATTATAAGCGATGTAGCACAGAGAATCCGAAGAATTGCTAAGGACTCGATTGTCATAACATTAACGAATCCAGTAGACGTTATAAATTACCTCATGTGGAGATACACTGGCTTCCCGCGTAGAAGAGTGATTGGAAGCGCTGGCATGCTTGACTCAGCGAGATTTAGGTACGTTCTTAGTAGAAGACACAGCGTCCCAGTCTTAGATGTTGAAGCATACGTGATAGGTGAACACGGTGAAAATCAGGTTCCAGTCTTCAGCAAAGTGAAGATAAGGGGTGAAGACATAAAGTTTGCAAATGAGGAAAAAATTGAAATCTTTAGGGATCTGAGAAAATCCGCTTTAACAGTTATTTCAAAGAAAGGTGCGACAATCTACGCTCCAGCAAACAATACTGTAAACATGATAGAAGCAATCTTAGAGCGTAAAAGAAATATTTACGTATGCTCAGCCATTTTGGATGGCGAGTATAATTTAAAGAACATAAGCATAGGAGTCCCCGTTATACTAGGAGAGAATGGAATTGAAAAAATTATTGAATGGAATCTAGATGAAGACGAGGAGAAAATTTTCTATTCTGGAGCAAAAAACATAGAGAATGCTATAAAAAGCGTCCTCAAAGAGGATAATTAATTCCTAACCGCGAAATTTACGATCTAAACCCATGGCATTATTAGCTGATTAAATTCACCTAATTCGATGCTATAGATGTAACCACCTAACAAAGAAACCTATAAATCATAGATTACCTTTTCTTAAGATATTAAGAGAAAAAGCAGAGCCTCAGGGAGGTGGGCATATGGGCGGAAAGAAGAAGCCAACCATCTCTCAGGCTGAGAAAGCTCTGCTTAGAGAATCTCAAAAACAAGAAGGCAGGAAAGGAAGGATAAAAGAGATGTCACGGGTAGAGAAAAAAGTTTCCGGAGTAATCCCCCCAAATCCCAAAGATGAGAACATAATAAAAGAAATAAGGAGAATGAGGTTTCTAACGCCATACCTTTTGGCTTCGCGTTACAACCTACG
>CAZWWD010000074.1:0-5727 GCA_964637155.1 uncultured Candidatus Bathyarchaeia archaeon | reverse complement strand
TCCACGGTGAAAAACTGAAGATGTAGGTCTGAGAGGCAATAATTAAGCCAGCTAGTAGGCCGACAAGATCAAAGCTGAATGATAATAAACATTCCTTAAAAGTTTTAAAGAAGGAACCCTGAGAGAAAATGCTGATGTCACTCATGAGAAATAGCCTCCAAAAAATCGTATGGTGAGGAAAAATTCATGAATAAATAAGTAAGTACACAATTACATGGATGGTTCTGGGCGAGAAACGGGAGCTTCCGCTTTAAACGTGAAATCTCGAACAATAATCTGACGTATGTAATTACTTTCGTCATCTTCTGAACCTTCCTCACCGCTCAACTCCACTAGCCCTCCCTCATATAATGTGCAAATCTGCACATATACCATAACTTTAAAGAGAGTAGAATAAAGATCCTTAAATAGGTTTTTAACTTATCTATTTGTTTAATTTGTTTAACTCAGGCTCTCATTTATTGAAAAAACATTTTAAACATCTAATTTAAATTTAGAGCCCATTTTTAGGTATCAGGTGTAATTTTTCAGAAACTAATATTGAGCTAGAGTTTAAATAAGCATTTTCTGACTACTTATAAATATGGAAAGTTGCACCTTCAATGAAGCTAAAAGACTTGTTAGAAGACTTGTGAATGCAAAAGGCTTTCCAGATGATGAGTCAGCTTTAACGCAGAAGCTTCTTTGGGCCTTCGTTGAGCTGGGCGAGGCGGCTGACGCCTATAAAAAGGGAGAAGACTGGAACGCCATCAGTGAGGAACTTATTGACGTAATCTTTTATATATTGGATTTTATAGGTCTTGTAGAAAAAACTCAGGGAATTGAAATCGATGTAGATCGCCTTTTTCTTGAAAAGTGGAGAAAAAATATGACTCGGCCTAGGCAGTACGGTCAAAAAAGAGACATTAGATAATAAGTAAATTCTTGTGATTCATTAACTTCTAATGCCTATAAGAGCCTTCACTTTTAGTAGGTTCTCCAAATCGCTTCTCCGCGAGTCTTTTGGAGTCTCAAGTATTAACGGTAATCTGGCAAACTTACTTTTTAATATGTTCCTGAAACCTTCTTCCCCAATTTTTCCTAAGCCTATATGCTCATGCCGGTCTATACGCGAATTTAAGTCACCGCGGGAATCATTTAAATGAACAAGCACAATTTTGTTGAATCCTACAATTTCATCAAATTTTCTTATTGTTTTCTCTATAGCCTCTTCGGTTCTTAAGTCATAGCCAGCTGCAAATGCATGACATGTGTCGAAGCATACTCCAATTTTATCTGAATAGGATGACTGCTCGATTATGTATTGAATTTCCTCGAAACAACCACCTATGCTATTTTTTCCTCCACAAGTATTTTCAAGTAAAAGCGTAATTTTTTCTCCAGCAACTGAAAAGGCCTCGTCTATAGCCCTAATTATTCTCTCTAAGCCAATTTTAGTTCCGTATCCGAGATGGCTTCCAAGATGAGTGATCAAATATGGAATCCTTAATCTTTGGCATCGCATCATCTCAATTATTAAGGTTTTAATAGACTTCACATACACGCTATTTTTAGGCGATGCTAGATTTGATAGATAGGGCATGTGGCTGAAGACGGGTTTAACATCATTCTTTTCAACTTTACTTATAAAGGCTTTAATTTCATTTTCCTTAAGCGGCCTAGCTTTCCATCCGCGAGGATTCCTAGTGAATATTTGGAGAGTGTTGCATCCAATTTCTAGTGCTCTATCAACCGCTTTGTCGATGGAACCGTGAATTGACATGTGAAAACCTATTCTCATCAAACAGCGCCTTAAAAATGGAATATTCTCAAAAATATTTAAAATCTCTTACGTATCAAATCTCCTCTAAAAAGGTAGGCAAATAAAGAAGATTAAAGTTATTGAAGTGAAATGTTTATCTGGGCTCTCCTAGCTCTTCTGAGGAAGCCCTTAATGTTGGCAGCTCTGGGAACCTCTCTCTCATTCTCTGCTCAGCGACTATAGCAGCCTCATCAAGGATTTTCTGAGCTTCCTCGCTGGCAACCTCAAAGTCAGGAGTCATACCTGTTGTTTGGCTTGCCTCAATCATTATCTCATCAAGTAATATGCTTATCTCATTAAATTCGCGCTCAGCACCAGGGAATATGCCAGCTACTCCAACACGTATGCTCTGAAGAACCTTACCGATTGGGGCCAAGGCAGCTGTAACATTACCTAGCTGGGTTACTGTTCTGAGTCTTAACGCCACTCTTTCCAGGGCTAATTCAGCATTCATCATGAAATTCGTCATCTTCCTGATCTCAGCTAACTCATTTGCATAAACCTTCGCCCTTTGCATTTCATGTCTGGAGTAGGCTTCAACAACCTTCTGGAAAAGCGCTTTATCTCTTTCAGTTAGCATGTTTATAGCGCCATTTAAGTATTGGATTTGTGCTTCAACCCGTCTGGCTGCTAACTCAATCTTCTGTCTTAATGGAGCACTCGGCCTGATCAAACCTTTTATTCCAGTCTTTGGTTTTTCCCAATTATCAGCGAATTTTGACACTTTCATCACCTTTTCTCGAATAATTAGAGGCTTATTTGGGGAATTATAACCCTTCTTAATATGCCCAGATTTACTTGGTTGTTAAAATTTTTCATATAATCATATAGGTGATCCACTTTTCTCTAACCGTTTAAGATCGCAAATCGCCTTTACCGTAACGCTTTTTTAAAAAATTCTGTAAAAATATTGCTAATAGATATAATCTGCAGGAGATTATTTCTCCGTAGGATTGATCCGACCCTGGTATTCTTCAATTATCTTCTTTTTTATGTGGGATGAACTGCTAGGCTCTTTCCCCTTAAATCTTCCTATTCTAACAACTTTTATATTGAGATTGTTTTCTCTTATGTATTTCTTTAATTTCTCTTCTACTTCCTCCTTATCGTAACCCAATGCTATTACATCTGGCTTAATTTTCTCTATAACCTTAACCATATTCATTTCCTCATAACCCAATATGGCTTCATCAACAACCTTCAGCGCCTCGACTATAGCTCTACGCTGTTCTTCGGGGATTATAGGCTTTCTTCCCTTCAGTCTTTCAACGGTTTTATCTCTGGCTACAATAACGATCAATTTAGAGTTTTCACCGCCAGCCTTTTTAGCGTTAGTTAAATAGTATACATGCCCATAATGTAGGAGATCAAATGTTCCTTCAGCCAACACAATCTTTTTTCTTTCCTTTCCTGCATCATTCATTCTTCTTCATCACCTACCATTCGAAGGCAACAAGACTTAGCATGCGCAGGGCATCCAAAAGCCCTTCACAATAAGCAATAGAAGTCAAGCTCACTTCATATTCTTTTCTCCTAAAATAATATTTGGCGTCTTCAAAATATCTCCTAGCTTCGTCAACGATCTCTTCCACAAGTCTCTTGTCGATGGAAATCGAGTCTTCTAAAACTCTTAAATCTTTAAGAGCCTTCTCGGTTTTGAGTATATATTTCCGCGTCTTTTCTTCAATTTTTTTCATCCAATCATCTCCCTAACCCATTCTGGCGCATCAGCCAAGGTTATCAGGGCTTCAGCCTCCATAAAATGAAGCCTCTTAGCCGGGATAACGAGAGAGTGGGGAGGAGCACCAAAGTTAAAGTTCATAAGGTTCCTAAAGGAATCAGCTTTCACAATTACATCTTCCGAACCTGCCCTTGCAACGCCGACGGCAAGGCTTTCTTCACTAATGATGTTACGTTTATTATTTCTCTCCAATTCTAGTAGAATTTTTAGGGCTTCATTAATCGTCATATATTTGGATTCTTCAGCTCTAATATCCAAAAAACATAGGGTATGTAGGTTTCTCGACATATTCTCAGCTATGACCATGTAGGGCGTCCGCGACATTCGATTATTCTCTGGGAATGGTATAGTCACGCTTTTACCAAACCTGTAATTCTGTAATCCAGAAAGCCCCATAGCAGCCGATACTATCGATGAGCCGTGAATTACTTTCGTTTTTATACCCATCTTTTCAGCCCTTATTCTAATGGCTAAATGTGTTGTTGCAATCAGAGGATCTCCAGGAACTAGAAGGATAACCCTCGCATCCCTAGCCTTATCAAGGATAATTTCGCCATCCTCATCCTCAAGGTTCTTTCTTGAAACAATTGTCAGATTCTTTCCAGAGATCTTTTCAAAATCTTCAATGTTGAACTCCGGCATTAAACTTGTATAAAACTCGGCGAAGACGTAATCAGCCTTCCTGATCTCCTCAAGTCCACGAAGTGATATGTCTAAACAACCATAAAGCCCTAAACCAACAAATATCAATTCGCCCATAAGCATCATCACTTATACACTATTGATTAAATTCTAATCTTCTGTTCAACCATCATCATATTCTAAAAAAGAAAAAGTTATTAACCATTTAATTAACTATCTCATATTTGAAAGAAGCGGGCCCGTAGCTTAGCAAGGCAGAGCGGCGGACCCACCAAAAAGAAGTTGGGGCCGAAGCTCTTAAGCCTCTCCTCTGTATGGGGAGGAGACACCCGTAAAAGCATCCCATAAAATGGCGAGGGATGCTTCGGGAAGGTCGAGGGTTCAATTCCCTCCGGGCCCGCCAAAATTTTTAATTAATTTTTTAACTTCAAGCAGAAATATGAGAATATTACTCTCAAACAATCTTCATTCTCTCTTACATTTACTGAATTTTAGAAATGCTTTATAGGCTATTTCATTTACTTCAGGTTTAACCCCTATGTGGACTAATTGTGGATACTGGCGGGCAATAAATCCTCCGTTCTCGCATCCTAAAAGTTCCACCATTTTCTTTGCCTCTTTATAGATCTCGGATTTTACGCCTTTCACCAAAACTTTTTGAATATCAATGCAACAATTGAAACAAATCTTTCCAGCATACGTGCTGAGTCTTTCTATTCCAATTTGATGGGGAGCATCTATTTGAAGGATTTTTAAGCCATCTTCAATCCAGTATCCGATTATATCATATATGTTACCGCAGCTATGGATGTAGGTATGTAAACCTTTCTTCTCAGCTTCTTTGAATATTCTCCTATAATAGGGCTTAAAAACCTCAACCCATATTTCAGGTTTTATAAAGAGGCCTAGTTGAGTGCCCCAATCATCCGTAAAAGCAACACAATCAACGCCTAACTCCGAGTAACCCTTAATTAATCCAATCTTAAACCGGGTTAAAAGTTCAAGGAGCTTATGAATTCGATCCCTATGCACATACAAATCTAGGATAGCTTCTTTAAATCCTCTTAAAAAGTGAAGTCTCTCCCATATACCAAAGTCTAACCAGCCAATAATATATTTTCCTAAACTTCGCAGATGTTTAACTTGTTTATCTAGCCCCTCAAACCTTTCCTCTAACGCTAGCTCTGGAAACCTATAATCATCGATGTTATTCCAGTCTTGAAGGGGGTGTCCTTTAGGCTGCCCAATAGTTGGAATAGATTTGTAGCTGATCCACGTAATTCCCCATTCATCAATAACTCGAATTTCATTCCCTGCTTCAATCTTATTTTCTTGAAGAGGCTTATAACTAACCCAAGCTATGTCGCTTCTCTTAATATCTAATTCGCCTTCTCCATATTTCCACCATTCGAATGGAATTCTATCAGGGTTTTCAAATTCTATAGCTCGCCAAACCCTTTCTCTGCTATCCAATAAAGTCTCCTCCAGAATGTTTAGATCATTTCTATGGGTTTCTTGAGAAATTCGAAGATTTCCTCTAGCT
>CAZWWD010000073.1:0-5808 GCA_964637155.1 uncultured Candidatus Bathyarchaeia archaeon | reverse complement strand
CCTTAGCTTTTTCAGCCTTCCTCATAACTTCCTCAACTTTCACGGTCTTTAGCTTTCTATTTTCCATGATGATTCTTCCATTAACTATGACTGTTTCAACATCCGACGGCTTAGCCGCATAAACTAAATGGCTCATTTCGTTGTATAGTGGCTGTAAATGCGGTTTTTGGAGGTCGATAATTATTATGTCAGCTTTCTTGTTGACTTCAATTGATCCTATCTCTCTGTCCCATGAAAGAGCTTTGGCGCCTTCAATAGTAGCCATTCTCAAAACGGTTTCAGCTGGCAGTAAAGTCGGGTTTCTATTTACGCCCTTATGAAGGAGCGCCGTAAACTTCATAACCTCAAACATATCAGCTGAATTATTTGAGCAAGGGCTATCCGTTCCAAGAGCGACAGTTACACCGGACTTTAGCAGTTCTGGAACAGGGCTTACGCCCGACGCCAACTTAAGGTTCGAGATCGGATTATGTGCAATCTTAACATTTCTTAAACCTAAAATCTTAATATCTCTATTTGTTAGGTGAACACAGTGAGCTGCAACAACATCCTGACCTAGAACACCTAAGGAATCCACATACTCTACAACACCGTTAGCTATTGATACGTTGAATGCCTCCCTAATTTTTTGAGGCTCATCTTCAGTTTCAGCTAAATGGGTATGCCAGATTATTGGCTCATTGTTTGAGGCGTACTTCTCGTTTAAGCTAAACGTTAGGGCTCTAAGCTCCCTCATGTACTCCGGATCAACCGTATAGGGCGCATGTGGATCAACACTAACCCGTATTGTCCCATCAGCCTTCCCGTGCCATCTCTTAGCTAGGTTCTCTAAGGCCTTTTTATCCTGCTCTCTACGCCATGAAAAACAGACATGGCCTATGACGCCGCGTAACCCAACCTCAGCGAAGGCCATCGCCTCATTATAGTCATCCATATAATGGTACATGGTGTTAACGGTTGTCGTGCCACCCATGATTGATTCAACGGCTGTTAATAGTGCGCCGACATAAATGTCGTAGCCGGTCATATGTCTTTCAAATGGCCAAACCCATTCCTCCAGCCATTCCTTTAAAGGATAGTCATCTGCGTAGCCCCTTAATAGGCTCATAGCCGCATGCTGATGTGTATTAATTAACCCGGGCATAACGATTTTTCTTTCGGCGTCGATCTTCTCGTATCGAGGATATTTCTGCTTAATTTCCTCATTTTTCCCGACGTCGATTATGGTGTCGTTTTCTATTACTATAGCTCCGTCACGTATAATGCCTGCGCTCCCCATAGTGATAACGGTTCCACCAGATATTATGAGATCCATTAATTATCCTCCTCCTTCAAGTAAACCAAAACTAATTTCTTAATCTTCAAAAATAAATAAGAATTGTTCAATTAGGGATGCGTGCGCTTTATGGAGATAGCCCTAACGGGATTAGAGAGCCTAGAAAAGTATTTCCGCGAAGTTTATGGATCTGAGGCTAAGATTTTTAAGGTTTTGGAGTTAACTTCCGGAAGAGAGAAGAAACGTGAGGAGCTTAAGGGTTTCGGTTATGGCATACCATATCTAATAGAGGTTTCAGTTAAAAATGAGACTAGAAGGGTTGTTCTCGAAACAATAAGGCCTGGCGGTTTTGGACACGAACATTTCTCTGATAGGGCTCAAATACTTTTATGGCAGCACTCAGCCTTTAATAAGCTCCCAAAACATGTTAGATCAATAGATGTGGGAGCATTCACGTCCAGCGGGTCGCTAAAATCCCTTGGAGACTGCAAAGAATTCTTCATATTAACCGAGTATGTCGAGGGAGAACCCTACTATAGGGATCTAGAAGCAATAAAATCCCGTGGGAAAGCTTCAGACCTTGATATTAAACGTTGCTTAGCATTATCTGATTATCTGGTTAGAATCCACTCAATTAAAGGCGAAAATTTGGAACAACTTTACATTAGGCGTGTTAGAGATTTGATTGGCCATGGCGAATGCATAATGGGCTTAATAGACAGTTACCCATCAGGATTAAATTACGCTAATGAAAAGACCTTAATGAATATTGAGAAAAAATGTGTCGAGTGGCGCTGGAAGCTTAAAAAGAAGACCTACAGATGCTCATGCGTTCACGGGGACTTCCACCCATGGAACATACTCTTCCATGAGGGCTTAGACTTCACGGTTCTAGACAGAAGCCGAGGTGAGTGGGGTGAACCAGCAGATGACTTGGCTGCCATGACAATAAACTATCTTTTCTATTCGCTACAAACTTATGGTGAAATCAAGGATCCATTCAAAATGCTGTTTGAAATGTTCTGGGAAAATTACCTAAACAAAACGGGGGACGAAGAAATATTAAGTGTTATACAACCGTTCTATGCGTGGAGAGGTTTGGTTATAGCCTCACCAATATGGTATCCAAACCTGCCAACTGAAATTAGGGAGAAAATATTCAACTTTATAAAAAATGTTCTTGAAACAGAGAAATTCAACCCTAAAATAGTTAGCTCCTACTTGGAAGAATAGAAAGCATTACTAGGCTTATAATCTTGTTATAATAAGCCTTATTAGTTGCTATTTATGGTAAAGAGTATCTCAAATTTCCCTATTTTTGTAAAATAGTTTACATTTTTTATCCGAAAAATATTAAGAGATGTGAAAAGCTTATAAAGTGCAAGCAAAAAAATATTTCTGAGGTTGAAAATATGAAAGTTAAAGTGAAACTATTAGTAGTGGCCGTTTTATTTTCACTGATCTCTAGCATGTTTCTAGCGGGTATACCAAAAACCTTCGCTCAAGAAGTACCTAAAGGCCCATGGGTTGATGAAATCGACCTCTTTGTAGAACAGGATGAAGCGAAAGTAGTTGATATGCTATTGAAGAATGAGATGCAAGTATACTTTAGGGACATAACAGATCCAGAGCTATTTGAAACCATCAAGTCCTCGCCAGACCTGTGGTACGCCACATCTTATGGGCTATACTTTGAGCTAACATTCAACCCTGCAGGACCAATATTTAACGCAACAGGCAAACTAAATCCGTTTGCTGTTCCACGTATAAGAGAAGCCATGAACTGGCTGGTTGACAGAAATTATATAGTTGATGAGATAATGGCTGGAATGGCCGTGCCAAGATACACTGCTTTAACGCCAGCTTTTCCGGACTATGCAAGATACGCTGACACAATCAAAGAGCTCGAGAAAAAGTACAGTTACAATTTCGAAAAAGCTAGAGAAATAATCACCGAGGAAATGATTAAGTTAGGTGCGGAGCTCGTGGATGGTAAATGGTACTATAATGGTGAGCCAGTCACTTTGATTTTCCTCATAAGAGTTGAAGACCAAAGAAGGGGAATAGGCGACTACGTAGCAACACAACTCGAAAAACTCGGCTTTACCGTTGACAGACAATACAAAACAAGCACTGAAGCCGCGCCGCTTTGGCTCTTCGGTGATCCAGCGGATGGTAAATGGCACATTTATACTGGCGGATGGATCACAACCCTGATCTCCAGAGATGAATCAGACAACTTCGGCTTCTTCTACACGCCGAGAGGAATCCCAGTGCCCCTATGGCAAGCGTACAAGCCAAGTCCAGACTTCGATTATGTAGCGGGTAGATTATGGAATAGAGACTTCAAAACAATGGAAGAAAGAGATGAACTAATGAAAAGAGCGCTGGAGCTTTCAATGGAGGACTCAGTTAGAGTATGGTTGGTTAGCCAAGTTGCTCCATGGCCAGCTAGGAAGGAAGTCTCATTAACATATGACCTAGCAGCCGGTTTCTCCGGCGCCAGGTTATGGCCATACACAATTAGATATGTTGATCAGGTGGGTGGCACACTTAAGATAGCATCCTCAGACCTGCTTGTGCAGCCTGTGAATCCAGTTGCGGGAAGCGACTGGATATATGACTCAGTATACTACCGTGCAATATCAGACCCAGCAATCATACCAGATCCATATACTGGATTATACTGGCCACAGAGAGTCAAGAAGGCTGAAGTCTATGTTGTGAAGGGATCACCAGTAAGCGCTACATTAGATTGGGTGACACTAAACTTTGTTGACAACATTACTGTGCCAACAGATGCGTGGTATGACTGGGATCCAGTAAACCAGGAAATCGTATATGCGCCTCCGGGCACTACTGCTAAAACAAAGACAGTAGTATACTATGATGACAACCTATTTGACATGAAGTTCCATGATGGCAGTAAACTATCCTTGGCGGACATAGTGTTTGATTACATACTGACTTTCGATAGAGCTAAACCGGAGAGCCCAATATACGATGAAGCCTATGTTCCCGACTTCAGCTCCTTCAGAGAATACTTCAAAGGCTTCAAAATAATAAGCGAGGATCCGCTTGTCATTGAATACTATTCAGACTCCGTATACTTGGATGCCGAATGGATAGCTGCATCCGCCGCAGGAACCTTCTTCCCAGACTACACATATGGTCCTGGACCATGGCATACCGTTGCGATTGGATGGTTAGCTGAGGCTGATAAAAAGCTGGCTTTCTCAGCCGACAAGGCCGAGGAGCTTGAGGTTGAATGGGCGAACTACATTGCTGGCCCCTCATTAGCGATACTCAACGACTACCTAACTAAGGCTATTAATGAAAAGTTCATACCATACAAGAATGTGCTTGGTAATTATGTCAGCGAGGAAGAAGCACTAGAGAGATATAATAATTTGAAGGCGTGGTACGAGGCTAAAGGGCACTTCTTGGTGGGCGCTGGCCCATTCTACTTAGATAGAGTTGATCCTACAGCTAAAATAGTGGTATTGAAAGCGAACAGAGAATTTATAGATGTTGCAGATAAATGGCTTAGGTTCTCCAAGCCAATGATACCGGAGGTTGAAGTCGCCCCTGCCTCTGTAATTACCCCCGGATTATCCGCTGAAATCGATGTCTCAGTAACCTTTGAGGGGCAACCCTACAAGGTAGATGACATTAATTTTGTGAAGTACATTATTTCAAGCCCAACCGTAACTTTGGTTGGTATGGCTGAACCTGTTGAGGATGGTGTCTGGAAGATTGTGCTTAGCCCAGAGGACACGGCGTTGCTGACGGCTGGAACGTTGAGCGTTGATGTAATAGCGGTATCAAAGCTCGTGGGCATACCAGTATCCGCAACTGGAACGGCTACAGTCATGAGTGTAGCTGAGTTCTTAATGGGTCAGATAGCTGAGGTCAAGGCTGATTACGAGGCTAAAATATCTGATTTATCAACAACCATTGACGAGTTAAGCTCTAGGATCGACGCTCTAAGCGGCACAATAAACATGCTCATGGGAATAGCGGCAGTAGCAATTATTATTGCAATAATAGCGATAATAATACCGTTCGTCAAGAAGTGAAAAACCACTACCTTTTTATTTCTCTTTTTATTTTTATTTAGTTTTCCGGTGAAAATGCCGTGATCCCAAGAATTGCAAAATATATGATAAAACGTGGAGTTGTACTTTTCCTAACCATGGTTATTGCTGTATATATAACCATTTTAATTGCGAATATGGGTGGATATGTGGATGAAATAGTTAAAAGCACATTATATTTTTCAATTTCCCAGAGCGTCCGTCAAAACCCTGCGTATAAGCACCTAAACGATACTGAAGTTAGAGAGCTAATAAATACAATTTATAATAACGAGTTAAAGAGAATAGGTTTCGATAAACCATTCATATATAGAAGTTTTATCTACCTAAGAGATGCTTTATCACTTAACCTTGGAAGAGCCCTATTCTTAAGTAGTGACAGCGGATCAAGAAGCGTTCGCATAATAATCTTAGAAAGACTGCCAAATACTGTGC
>CAZWWD010000072.1:0-5866 GCA_964637155.1 uncultured Candidatus Bathyarchaeia archaeon | reverse complement strand
CTAGCTGGCTTAATTATTGCCTCTCAGACCTACATCTTCAGTTTTTCACCGTGGATTATTGCAGTTTATCCAGCAATTTTAAGCGCTAGGGGTATGATAGGTGGAATATTTACTGGCCGATTGAGTACCGCTCTTCATGTTGGCACAATATACCCGAAGTTATTTGGGAATACAAAGCTTTTCTATAAGCTCTTTGAAGCAATTATCGTGACAACGTTGATAACAAGTCTATTTATGAGCTCGATCGCTATGGTTCTCGGCGTATTCCTTTGGGGGGTAGCGCTCTCGGACCTTCTAAACATCACGTTATTTGTTATGGCGACGATGGCTTTTGGATTGGCGATTTCCTTTATTACTACTATCGTGTCCTTCATATCCTTTAAGAAGGGACTGGATCCAGATGTAGTTGTTTATCCCATTATGTCTACGGTTGCGGATATAGTGATAACAGTCTTTTACATGCTTACAGCCATTCTGTTTTTTCTCTTTAGCGGAATCGGAAAAACCGTTATAACGCTTATTGATGTCCTTTATTTGATTATTTCCTCTCTCACACTTATGTACAATATCCGTGATAGAGAATTCATCAAGGATATAAAAGAAGTTCTCCTAACGCTCATAATAGTAGCGTTTATAGTTAATCTAACTGGCACATTCTTAGGTAAAATAAGCGTAATAATTAAAGATAGAAGGGAAGTATATACGATTTATCCGGCCTTAATTGATACGGTAGGCGATGTCGGTTCAGTTGTCGGTTCAATAGCGACAACAAGGTTAGCGTTAGGCTTCATTAACCCATCTTTTACCGCTATAGGTAAAATTAAAAAGCAAATATTGAGTTCATGGTTAGTTTCAATAATAATTTTTATTTCTCTCTCATTTTTGTCTCTACTATTAAATGGAATAATTGATGCATTAATATTTGTTGGATTCACCTATCTTCTACTACTAACAAATATTATTGCTATTCCCATCATAGTTGCCATTTCATACGTCATTTCAATCCTCGCCTTTAAAGGTGGGTTCGATCCCGACAATTTTGTTATTCCGATAGAGAGTTCTTTAGCCGATAATATAACAACAATCGCTTTATTTATCGCAATAATCTTACATTAGCATGAGGAAAAATAGGTAGATTTAAAATATTCCTAATTAAAATATTTAAAATCTAGGGAGAGAGACAGCTGAGTATGCATAAGAAAGAGAAAATTACATACCAGCCCATATCGGTTAGAGAGCTTCTCCTAGAAATGAAAAACCTCAGCGAATTAATGATTGACTTAGCTTATTCAGCTGCCTTATTTAACGATAAGGAACTTGCCGAAGATGTTATCGAGCTCGAAGAAAGAGTGGATATGCTGGCTTACCTCCTAAACATGGAGATAATGATAGCGGCAAGAGACGCTGAAGATGCGAAGACTTTATCAGGTGTCGCAAGGGTTGCCTCAGCAGCCGATAAGATTTCAGATGCAGCTGGAGACATAGCGGCAATAGTTTTACAGAACATTGGCGTGCACCCAATTATAGCGAAAATATTTGATAAAGTTGAAGAGAGGTTAGCAAGAATCAGCATCCCAGAAAACTCCCCCATAATAGGTAAAAAACTAGATGACCTGGATTTAGCATCTATGGGAATCGATGTAATAGCCATTCGTAGAGGCCGAGATTGGATAATAAACCCGAAGGATGAAGAATCTATCAGAAACGGGGATATTTTAATTGTGCGTGGAACCCAAAGCGGTATAAATGAATTCAAGGAGGAGGCTGGAGGCAAGTCTACGAGAATCAAGGAGATAGAGTTTAAAGCTTTAAGAAAAGCAGAAAAATTTAAGGAAATAGTCGATAGATTCGCCGAGCTTAAGAATATTTCGGAACTTATGATAGACTTGGCTTACTCAGCGCTCATGCTAAATAGTAAAGAACTAGCCGAGGAAGTATATGCTCTTGAAGAGCAAATTGACAAGCTACACACGGAATTTGAGCTGCTGGTTCTGTCCAGTAGATTTGGCAAACGCGAAATAAAGGGCATACTGGGGCTTGTAAGACTTGGCGTTGCGGCTGAAAAAATATCTGACGCAGCAACTGAAATAGCTGAAGTTATCCTAAGAGGGATTGAACCTCACCCAGTTCTAAGGATGACTATAGAGGAGGCTGAAGAGACGGTTGTATATGTTCAAGTGAGCCGGGACTCGCCCTTAGTAAATAAGACCTTGAGGGAGGCGCGTATACCTGAGGAGACAGGGATGTGGGTTCTCGCTATAAGAAAGAAAGATAGATGCATCAGGCCTAAACCTAGCACTAGAATTGAAGCAGGTGATATACTAATAGCATCCGGCTATTCTGATGGGAAAGAAGACCTAATTAAATTGGCGTCTCCCGGAGCGAAGAGTTTAGATATGGAAGATCTGGAAATAAACGATTATGAGTGAATAAGAAGATTAAATTGGGCGGTTGATTGTAGCTTAACTCTCTAATTGTAACCCTAATTTTTCGCCTGCAATGATTCTGACTACTAGAGCTGCAAGAAGTCCGGCTAAAACCACAAGTAGGAGAGGAATCAATATATTTAGTGGGGAGAAAACAGCAGCACCCTTCCCCCCAACCGCTATGTCATTTTTGCCATAAATTTGAGCTGCTTCGCTTAAGGATAAAGTGCGTGAAGCCTTTCCGCTCTCTTCTGTTGCCGGCAAAGCCTGCTGCATTGTGGTCGATGCTAACATTGGAAGATAAAGTATTAATGGAAGTAACATAACTACTATTCCCAAGAAGATCGCGGCAAACGAGTAGAGTAGAATCCGCTTAAGCATGATTCTTCAAAAGATAGTAAAGGAAAAATTTTGTATATATTTCTATATTCTAGAACAGTCAAATAGTTTATTCGGGGAGAATTGCCTATGACTGAAAAGCTAGCTATAGGCATAGATTTAGGTGGAACAAATGTTAGAGTTGCATTAGGAAATAGCGATGGACGAATACTCAAAAAAATCTATGAAAAAACCGATAAAAGTAGAGGTCCTGAAGGTATAAGCAAACAGATAATCAGAATGATTAACTTGCTTGTAAGTGAAGAAACCAGCATTAAGAAAATTGAGGGAATAGGTATAGGTTCAGCTGGACCACTTGACATTAAGAAAGGCGGCTTAATGAAACCTACAAATTTCCCCTTCGATTTTGTTCCGCTTGTTAAACCGCTGGAAGAAGAGTATGGCTTACCAACCTATTTGCTTAATGATTGTGTTGCCGCAGTTATAGGTGAAAAGCATTTTGGTCTAGGAAGAAACCATGATAACCTAGTTTACATAACAATTAGCACTGGTATAGGCGGCGGAATATATGTTGATGGACACCTATTAATAGGTAAGGATGGAAATGCTCATGAGATAGGTCACTTCACCATAGACTTTGAAGGACGACTTATTTGCGGCTGTGGAAGGAGAGGTCACTGGGAAGCTTACTGCTCCGGCAATGGAATCCCAAATTATTCTAGGCTCATCATCGAGGAAGAGGGGCTGATGAAAATTGAGGGAAGCAACCTCATAGAGGAAGTTCGCAGAAATGGCTATGCCGGCATAACGGCTAAAGCAATCTATAATTATGCTAAGGCTGGCGATAAAATTGCGGAACTAATAGTTGAAAGAATTGGCGTCTTAAATGCCATTGGCTTTGCATGCGTAGTGGACGCATATGATCCAACCCTAATAACTGTAGGAGGGTCAATAGCGCTAAATAATCCCAATTTAGTTGTTAATCCAATTAAACAACATATTGACGAGCATGCTAGGAACCGCATTCCAGAGATAAAGCTCACACCATTACGTGGAGACGCCGTTCTTTATGGGGCTTTAGCGTCGGTCTTTCATCAAAAGGAGATAGGATAAAAAGGACGCTATTTTAATCTCCTCACAATAAATCCTACCATACTTAAGATAGCTGTGGTAGCCATTATGATGCTATATGTCATTGCGGTTGAAGAGCCTGATTGTTGCCATAATAGTCCAACCGCTATGTTGGCGACTAGGAATGCTGATCCTATCACGAGATAGTAGAGGCCGTAGGCTGTTCCTCTTAAGTCTCTTCTTTCAGCATACTTTGGGATTAATGCTCTCTGAACGGTCTCAATTATGCCAGCGTAAAGGCCGAAGGTTGCCGCTACTATAAACGCGTACAAATATGTTTTTGGTAGTGACAAGATTAGTAGGCATGTTATGAGAAATATTCCATAGCCTGATACTAGAATCTTTTCACGTCCAACTTTATCAGATAGTAGACCGGCTGGTATAGCGATTAACGTGTGAGTTAGATTTATTGTCAAATAGATTATTGGAAGTAATTCGTCAGTAATCCCTGATTCCCTAGCGTTGAGGAGTATAAACGAGAAATTGAAGGCGCCGAGCGAAAAAACACCAACTATTACTAAAAGTATGAGAAAGTTTCCTCTAAGTATTTCTCTGAGATTGCTTAGAGCTCTGAAACCCTGAACTACCCCGCCAGCTCTCTCTTGAACTAGAAAAATTAGGATCAGTAATGCCGCAAACCCCGGTACGAATGAAAACCAAAACACCATTCTCGTAGAGAAGCCGAAAAATAGGAGAAGAACTGACGCTAGTAAGGGTCCTATTATGGCGCCTGACTGATCTAACGTTCTGTGGATGCCGAAAGCTATGCCTCGATGCCTTTCTGAAACGGAATCGCTTAATAGGGCGTCGCGGGGGGCTGTTCTGATGGCTTTCCCAATTCTGTCTGAAACGCGTATTGCTAGGGCGTCTATAGCTGATTGAGCAATAGCGAATAAGGGTTTAATGAAGTTTGAGAAGGCATATCCGATTAGAACTATCAGTTTTCTCCTCCTAATTTTATCGGAAATTAAGCCAGATAAAACTCTTAGACTATAGCTTAAATTTTCGGCTATGCCCTCAATTATGCCTAAAACCGTTATACTTGAACCCGGGAGTCCTAGGATAAACGTTGGAAGCAGACTGAAAACCATCTCGCTTGACATGTCTGTAAAGAAGCTAACTAAGCCTAATGCAAGAATATTTCTAAAAAGCGATTGTTCTCCAACCCTTTTCCCATTTGCTTGCATCTGGTAAGCCTCAGACTAATAAGAAATTCTTCTTCCGAAGAATGGAAACCTTCTCCTCCTCAAAGTTTTCATCATCCTACGTAGCAGCTTATATTGTTTAAGCAGATCCTTCACATCTTTTTCGCTTGTTCCAGAGCCCCTAGCAATACGCCTTATCCTTGAGGCATTAATTATCTGCGGCTTCTCCCTCTCCTCAGGGGTCATGGACTGAATTATAACACGCCACTTTTCCAACCTCTCCTCGGCGACATCAACAAGTTCGTTTGGAAGTTCGTAGCCTAATCCCGGAAGCATTTTTAGAATTCGGCTAAAAGGGCCCATACGCTTTATAGCTTCAAATTGCTCATACATGTCTGAGAGCGTGAACTTTCCACTTAAGATCGCTTTAGCTCTCTTTTCAGGTATCTTTAATTCCGCTTCCCGAACTTTCTCAATCAAGCTTCTTAAGTCGCCCATGCCGAGCAGTCTGCTAACAAACCTAGGGGGGTCAAAGGCTTCTAAATCATTGATTTTCTCTCCGGTTCCTATGAACTTTATTGGCGCGCCAGTTGCCGCAACCGCGGAAAGAGCTCCCCCGCCCCTCGCTGATCCGTCGAGCTTGGCAACTATTATTGAACCTAATGGCGTTGCTTCATGGAAGGCCTTTGCTTGCACAGCTGCTTGCTGTCCGATTGTTCCATCAATAACCATTATGACTTCATCAGGTTTTATTGCCTTTTGAAGAGTCTTCATCTCCTCTATTAGGCTCTTCTCATCCTTATGTCTGCCAGCCGTATCCACTAT
>CAZWWD010000071.1:0-6070 GCA_964637155.1 uncultured Candidatus Bathyarchaeia archaeon | reverse complement strand
TTGCGAGACGAAGGATTGAGAAGGCAATTATGCAAATCTCAGAGCTCATACGTGAGAAGGGAGGTAAAATTCGGCCAATACAAATATAAGCGCTCTCACAGCTCTTATCTTTCTTAGATAAGCTCGAACTATTTTCCTTTTAAAATCCGCTTTTCGAGGATAGATACGTATGGTCTATATAGCGTTCATAATTGGAACTGCCGGTTCAGGTAAATCTCTGCTAACGGCGTCCTTCAGTGAATGGCTTAGAATAAACGAGCAGAACGTTGCAACGTTAAACTTGGATCCGGGCGTAATAAAGCTACCGTACACTCCGGATATAGATGTGCGGGATTACATAACGATTGATGAAATAATGGATGAATATGAACTTGGGCCAAATGGAGCGCTGATCATGGCTGCCGACCTAATTGCAAGCGAAGTGGAGAACTTACGAAAGGAAATTGAAGATGTTGATCCGGATATTTTACTTATTGATACGCCAGGACAAATGGAGCTCTTTGCCTTTAGAGCTAGCGGGCCTTACATAGCTAATGAGATTAGTAAGGAGCCTAGGGCAATAATCTACCTATTTGATTCGGTTTTCTCATTGAATCCACTCAATTATGTTTCAAACATGTTCCTTTCAGTAGCCGTCTATATGCGCTTTTTTCTCCCACAGGTGCATGTGCTCTCTAAATGCGATCTAATCCCTCAAAGAGATGTGGAAACAATTCTAGAATGGGCTGAAGATAAATCTGCTTTGGAAAATGCAATTAACGAAAAGCTGGAGGGAACGAAGCGGCTACTAAGTCACAGACTAAGTAAAACGATATATCAGCTCGGATTAAACTTTCCACTAATACCCATTTCAGCCAAAAACTATGAAGGATTTATTGATCTCAACGCCGTTTTAGAACGAATCTTCACTGGAGGAGAAAAAATTACATACTAAATTATTGAGAGCGCCGCTGCCAGCGCACCGTACTCAGCGCATTTAAGCGTATCCGCGCTGCTAATTATTATGACGTCCCCCTCTTCAGGCTTCATTAAACGCATTATATCTCTGAAGGCTAGCGGATAATCCCTTCTTAAATCAAAACTAACGCCCGGAATAATTAACCTATTATCCTTGAATACCATTGTTACTGCGCTTCTTGCGCCGCTGATGATTGCCGCATCACGCTGCTCTAAACCACTCTTAACTTTTTTCGCGCAGCCCTTAACCAGCACCGCCACACTGTAGGGGGCTAAGGTTAGCTCATTATCTTCAATTTCAACAATTTTAGGTAGGATTTCCCTAATTTTACTCCAGAGTTTTTTACCCTTATATGTAAGTGAACAGCCGCTTCTCGACTTCGTAATTAGGCTCTCCTCAGTTAAGCGCTTTATGATGGTTCTAGTGGTTCCCTCACCTAGATCAAGTTTCCTAGCTATTTTCCCCCGCCCCATGCGTTCGGATTCAGCTAAAATCCTAAGAAATCTTATGAGATCTAAAATGTTGAATGCTGGAAGCGGCCCAGGGGCTCTTTTGTAGACTAAATTAGTTAAGGTTTCTTTAATAGACATATATTTATCACAAATAATTATGTAGGAGATTAATGATAAAAATTTCCTCGGATGCGAGGATAACGTTATGAAAAACTTAAACCCTTTAATTGAGTTAGAGTTATATGCGGAAAAACGCGGATGATAGAAACATGAGATTTGATGTTATTGTTGTTGGGGCCGGAACCGGAGGATGCATGGCCGCTAAAACCGCTGCGAAGGCAGGTTTATCAGTCTGCCTAATTGATTGTAAGGATGCAGAGTCTATAGGTAATAAAGTCTGCGGCGACGCTATCGGCAAGCATCATTTTGACAATCTAGGTTTATCTCCTCCAAGTGGGGATGAACTTGAGAGGAAAATCGTCGGCATAAAAGTTTATTCGCCGGATTCAGAGACCGTTTTCCGTCTAGCCGGCGAAGGATTACACGGCTTTATAGTTAACCGGCACGCTTTCGGTCAAAGATTGCTGAATGAGGCTATTAATGCCGGGGCAACGCTCTTGGACTCAATGCAAGCCCTGGAACCAATAGTGGAAAACGGTTTTGTTAGGGGGGTCGTCGCCAAGAACCGGAAAACCGGCTCAAAGAGAAAGCTATACGGAGAGATCACCGTAGATGCCAGCGGTCAGGTGGCTGCGCTTAGAAGAAAGCTCCCGCCGGAAATAGGTATAGAGTCTTCGATCAATAAGAGCGATGAGGTTGCGTGCTATAGAGAAATACGTCTTTTAAGGGAGGAAGTGGAAGAACCGGAATACTGTCAAATATATTTGGATCTGAAGGTTGCCCCGGGAGGATACTATTGGATATTCCCAAAGAAAGAAACCGGCGTCAACGTTGGATTAGGTGTTGCAATAATCGGCGATTTCCCAAATCCTAGAAATCAGCTCTACAGGTTTGTTCTCAACAAACCTCTTTTTGAGGGATCAGCCATTGTTCACGGCGGCGGTGGAATAGTTCCTACGAGACGCCCTCTAGACTCATTTGTTGGTAATGGAATAGTTGTTATAGGTGATGCGGCATGCCATGTGAATCCCATTCATGGCGGAGGAATGGGCCCCTCAATGATGGCTGGTAAAATAGCTGGAGAAGTAATGGCGGAAGCGCTGGAGAAGGGTGATCCAACAGTAGATAATCTGTGGCCTATAAACGTACGGTATATGAAAGCTTATGGCGCCAAACAGGCTGGATTGGATGTTTTCCGCATCTTTTTACAAAGTCTGACAAACGAAGATATCAATTATGGAATGAAATATGAACTGATAAAGGGGGAGGATATTCTTAAAGCTAGTCTAGAAGGGGATGTGCGCTTAAATGTGACCGACGCAGCTAGGAGAGTTTTTATGGGGCTTGGGAGGATATCCTTCCTAAGAAAACTCTACGATATGGCTAAAAAATCAAGGCTTGTAAAGGAGCTGTATGAGGGGTATCCGCAGTCGCCGGCTGGCATGCTTGAATGGCGGTTGAAAATTAAGAAGATATTTGAAGATCTGAAGAGATGAATTGCTGAAAACTCCTTTTTTGAGGGAAAATTTTTATGCACTTTTTTGCGCACAAAAGATTTAAATATTGCCTGTAAGAGCAATATTTTACATTCTGAAGGAGAGATAAAGCTATGCCGAGAAAAATTCTGCTAAATGAAGATGAAGTACCTAAACAGTGGTATAACATTCTACCAGATCTCCCAAAACCCCTGCCGCCGCCAATAAATCCAGCTACAAGAGAGCCAATAAAACCTGAGGAGCTAATGGCTCTCTTCTCGAAAGAATGCATCATGCAGGAGGTCAGTCAAGAACGCTGGATAAGCATACCGGAAGAGGTTCGAGAGGCATACATGCTTTGGAGACCGACACCTTTGTATAGGGCCAAAGGCCTTGAAAGAGCCTTAGGGACTCCCGCCAAAATCTATTATAAATATGAGGGAGTCAGTCCTCCCGGTAGCCATAAACCTAACACTGCTGTCGCCCAAGCCTATTATGCTATGAAAGAGGGGATTGAGCGATTAACCACTGAAACTGGCGCTGGGCAGTGGGGTTCAGCGTTAGCTTTTGGCTGCATGCTTTTTGGATTGAAATCAACTGTTTATATGGTTAAGGTCAGCTATAACCAGAAGCCTTATAGGCGGGTTCTCATGGAATTATGGGGCGCAAAGGTTTATCCAAGCCCAAGCACCAACACGGAAAGTGGAAAAAGAATACTTAAAGAAGATCCAGAAAATCCGGGAAGCTTAGGAATAGCCATAAGCGAGGCTATAGAAGACGCTGTAACACATGAAAACGTAAAGTATTCGCTTGGAAGCGTCTTAAATCATGTTCTGTTACATCAAACTGTTGTTGGATTAGAAGCCAAAAAGCAGCTAGAGACCGTGGATGATTATCCAGATCTAGTTGTCGGTTGCATAGGTGGCGGAAGTAGCTTCTCTGGACTCTTCTGGCCATTCTACTATGATAAGGTTTCAGGCAAGGCTCCCAAAGATGTTCAATTTTTAGCCGTTGAACCGACGGCATGCCCGACCATAACTAGGGGATTCTACACTTATGACCACGGCGACGCTGCACGCCTAACCCCCATGCTCAAAATGTACACGCTAGGACACATGTTTATTCCGCCGCCAATACATGCCGGCGGCTTGAGATATCACGGGAAAGCGCCAACCCTATGCCTACTAAGTAAAGAAGGCATTGTTAAGACCGTAGCCTATAATCAAGTTGATGTGTTTGATGCAGCCCGCCAATTCACTGAAACGGAGGGATTTGTGCCGGCTCCGGAGCCAAGTCACGCAATAAAGGCGGTTATAGATGAAGCCCTAAAATGTAAGGAGACCGGTGAGGAGAAAACCATACTATTCCTGCTATGTGGACACGGACATTTCGACATGCAAGCCTTCGATGACTATCTGAGTGGAAAGCTTCTACCCTACGAGTATCCTGAGGAAAAAGTTCAGGAAGCCATGCGCAAGCTTAGAAAACTATATCCATGGCTGGAAGTAGAAAAGTAAATTTCAGCTTATCTCAACCAACCTTATTTTTGCTTTAACTTTAAATATCGAAAAAAGGTAAACTGCCGCTTTTAAGACGAAAACTAATTATCTATAAATGGAAGCTTGAATTAAGTTTCAAGAATCTCTAATTTTCTACGTGCAACAATAATATAACAAAATAAATAAAAGAAATATAGTATGAGTAGTTTAGATAATATTAAAAAGGTTGGTGATTTAACGTGAGAATTGATGAATCCAATCTAGCTAAGCTTGAATCAACCTATAGAGGGTATTTAGAAGGCGACTTATTAGAAGAGTTCTTCAGGGATTTTGACATAAAATTTGCTTCAGGACATTGGGCTGCCGGCGACTTCAAAGATAGATTTGCTACTGAAGGATATTTCACGGAACTAGACTCTAGTATTGAAGCTCAGCTCAGGCGAATAGCGGAGGCTGGAATTAAAGGTGTTGAATTCCATGATGTGCTATTTCTAGACGAGAACCTCAAAATTTCTGAGGAACGCGTGTCTAAAGTTAAAGAAATTCTGGACGAACTTAATCTCAAAGTCTCAAATATGAACGTTAATATGTTCACTGATCCAAGGTGGATGCTTGGAAGCGTAACAAATCCAAATAAGAATGTTAGAGAAGAGGCTTTAAGGGTTCTCCTTCAGGCAGCTGACCTAGCTAAGGATCTCGGTAGCCCAAGCCTAAGCTTTTGGCCTGGACAGGACGGATGGGACTACAATTTTGAATCGAATTATGGACTTAAGTTCGAGTGGTTCCTAAATTCATGCCTTGAAGTTGCAAAGCGTTGTAAGGAGCTAGGATTAAAGTTTGGCGTTGAGGCTAAGCTTAAGGAACCCAAAGAAGGAAACATGATAGTTCCCACAACGCACCTTTCAGGATGGATAGCCTACAAGATCAACGAAGAGCTGGGTTCAAAGGTTATGGGCGTAACAATAGATTATGGGCATGAAATGATGTATGGTGTTGAACCAGCATTTACAGTTTACTCCCTCCATAAGATGGATGTTCCAATAGTCGGATTCCACGTAAATACGGCGAAATACAGAAGTAATGATGAGGACAGGGTTTTCGGAACCGGAGACATATGGGGCTTCGTAGACTACCTATATGCGGCAATAGACATAGGATACAACGGATGGTTCGCTGAAGACCAATTCACCTATAGAATGGATCCAGTAAAAGCAATGAAACTCAGCAAAGAAATATTCGGAAACCTGATGAAGAAAGCGCTCTTACTATACGCTAAAAAAGACGAGCTGGAAAAAGCCAGAGAAACAGGAGATCAAGCGAAAATATTGGATCTAACAAAGAAAATAATAATGACCGAATAAACCCCCTAAATTTCTTTTTTAATTTTTTGTAAGAAGCGGGATTTCATAAAATGGAGTAGTCGAGTAAAACAAATAAAATAGTTATTTAGTATTTTTACATAATCCGCAATTTCACGTGCCCCCGTAGCCTAGCCCGGTTAAGGCGTCAGCCTTGTAAGCTGAAGATCCCGGGTTCGAATCCCGGCGGGGGCTCCAAATCAAAGGT
>CAZWWD010000070.1:0-6096 GCA_964637155.1 uncultured Candidatus Bathyarchaeia archaeon | reverse complement strand
TTAAGTCTGATCTATGAGTTGTTATATTGAAAGATGAACATCACTACTTAGCCGCCTTGGGAAAACATTCTTCTCTTGGTTTATATAAAAAATTAGGGTTTAGCTGCTGATTCGATTAATTAATTGGGTTAAGGTGGTTCGTACATCTTCAAGCAGTTTTTGTATTTCCTGTCTTCGTTTTCTCTCTTCCTCTAATTCAGCTTTTAGACGGGAGAGCTCCCCTGAAGAAACCATTTCCGGCAAAGCTATGCTTGCGCCTTCCCTAGCTATTCTTTCATAGGTTTCCCTCACTATTTGCCCCGCTCTAGTTTTCCCCTGAAGATGATTCCTTATTGTTGCCTCAGTTCTGCCTAATTCTTCAGCTATTTGGGATACTGGCATCTTAGCCTTTTCTCTGGCTAGGGCCGCGGCTGCAACAGCTAAGCTGTCAACCCATGTTATTCGCTCCTCCGGGTTTCTTAGTTCTTCGAGAACCTCCGGCCTTAAAATGCTGTTCACTAAAAGTACTGATTCGAGCTTATGAATTTGTTCTCTTCCAACAGGTGAAAGCGGTACTTCACTCAAACCTACTCACCTCTCCTTTGGGTTACCGTGATAACTTCTCGGGGTTTAATAATTATTCCCTTATCAGTTATTTCAAACGGATGCCTCCTCATCGAATGGGCTGTTCCACGCATTTTCCAAACAATAATGCTACGTTTAAGCTCACCATTTATTTCATCCAAATCTAATCTAACTATTCCATCAGCCGCATGCTCAACTCCCGGCCCTCCAAAACCTCTTTCGGTGACGCTTACTTGCGAAATAAGTATTGAAGTGCAGCCCAAGCCGGATAAAACTTTTTTAAGTTGGAGAACCAGGCTTCTCGCTAATGCTGGCTTAGTTATGTATAGCGTTGTAACCGAGTCAACCACAACTCTTTCCGCACCGATATCTTTAATGGCGGATCTAAGTACATCCACTAGCATCTGAAAGTCATCAGGCGCTCTAACAACATATTTCTCTCTTTTAGCAGCTTCCCCTATTCCAGCTGTAAATGCATCAACTAAAGCAAATGTTCCTTTCTCCTCATAGGATGATACATTCCAGCCGAACTGAGTCATAGAGAGTCTTATCTGAACCGGATGTTCTTCTAATGCTACAAGCACGCCTGGCTGGTCTTTAAGTAACCCATTAAAAAGATACTGGTAGCCGAAAATTGATTTCCCTGTTCCCGGCCCACCGGATAGGAGGACTACATTACGTCTTGGTATTCCTCCATTTAATATATCATCGAAGCCGGGTATTCCCGTTAGTACTCTCTCAATAACCATAACCTCCACACCTCCTAAAACATTAAAACTTAGCATTTTACTGATGAAATGTTCTTTGACCGGGATTATCAATTAAATAATTTATTCTTTTATTATATTATTGCGCTCTTAAATATATACATATCGACGTGGTGTATTCCACCATATTAGAAAACCCTATTATCTTTTTCCATTATTATTGTCTTGTCTCTCAAGTTAATGGATGGTGTAAGGTTGACGGAGAAGTTTTCTGAGAGATGGGAGGGGAATTTAAGCGGCATAAAGGGCGCAATCCGATCTAATAAGCCTCTAAAGAGGCAGGTTGATTTAGCTGTGAGGCAAATTGAAAGACAAGTAAGTAGGATAAATGGGTATATCGAGTATTACACAAGGCGCGATAAAGAGCTTTCAGAAAAAATTCTTCAAGCTTATGAGAATCATGATGAAGCTCGAGCGAAGATATTTGCTAATGAACTTGCGGAGATACGTAAGCATAAAGACTTGCTTATGGCATCAAAAATGTCTCTAGATAAAGCTGCTCTAAGACTGCGTACAATATATGAGTTTGGAAATTTCATGTCGATTGTGTGTTCTGCTAGAGAAGTAGTGCAGAATGTTCGCTCAAGCATATCAAGCCTGGTTCCCGGTATAAGCCCGGAGCTTAATCACATCGAGGGACTACTTAACGATATAATATTGAATACTAGGGAAAATATGGATGTGAACTTGAACCTGAATGTAGAGAGCGAGGAAGCTGAAAAAATCTTGGAGGAAGCATCCATGATTGTTGAAAGCAAAATAAAAATGAACCTTCCAGATTCACCGAAAGAGCCAAATGAAAGAGCCAGCAGATAAAATGGAGTGATGCTTTACAGCTTTGTTCTCTTCCTAAATTCGATTAAACTTGTGGTCCTAAGATTTTTTGGATTTTGAAATGTTTTTCTTAAACAAAAATTTTTATTTTTAAATGGATTAAAATAGAGTTTTGTCGCTAAATTATGGTGTCTAGGTATGAGAAAGTTAAGTGTTGGTTTTATTGGTTGCGGTGGAATAGCGTCAACGCATGCTGAACGGCTTAAGAATCTAAATAATATACGCATGGTTGCGTTTGCGGATATAGTGGAGGAAAAAGCAAAGAACTTAGCCTCTAAATATGGTGGGGAAGCCTATAGGGATTGGCATGAGATGCTAGATAAGGAAAAGCTCGATATAGTGTATATTTGTTTGCCACCATTCGCCCACACAAATGAAGTTGCTGTTGCAGCGGAGAAGGGCATTCACATATTTATCGAGAAACCTATCGCACTGAATATGAAAACCGCGAAGGAAATGGTGAGAGCTGTAGAGAAGAGCGGTGTAAAGAGTCAGGTTGGATATAATTGCAGATTTGGATATGCTGTTGAAGAGGCGAAGAGGCTTATAGAAAGCGGTGAAGCTGGTGATGTTGGACTCACCTTAGGATTATATTGGTGTAATTTTATTAGGAGGGACTGGTGGATGGATAAGGATAAGAGCGGTGGACAAATAGTTGAGCAGTCCACACACATCTTTGATTCACTTCGATATCTCTGCGGCGACGTGGAAGTAGTTTATGGACAAATGAACCGTAAATTCTGGACCGATATTCCAGACATGACGATAGAGGATGTGAGTAGCACAGTGTTTAGGTTTAAGTCGGGGGCTATCGGCGCTGTTACTGCAACAACCGGCGGTCCCTATGCCCAATGGTGGCTTAGATGGTGGATAGTCGCCAAGAACTACACGTTTGAGGCCAGAGGCATTAACACTTTAACTTTATACTCCGCGAAGCCTCCGGCTAGAATTACAACCGTTTCAGAGGAAAGGGACACCTATCTTCTTGAAGCAAGGGATTTGGTTGAGGCTATTCTAAATGATAGGGATACAAGGACTCCTATAGGGGATGGCGCGAAAACATTGGAATTCACCTTGGCAGCCATAAAATCCATGGAGAGCGGGAAACCTATAACCTTGCCATTAAAGTAATTAAGGAGGCAGGAGGCGATGAAGAAGGGCGTTAATGCCTGGATTTACCCATCTAAATTTAAAATTGAAGATATATTGCGGTTTTCAAGTGAAATTGGATATGATGGTGTGGAATTAAATCTGGATGAAAGAATGCTTAAGATGAGCAAAGGCGAAATAGGGGAAATTGCTGAGATAGCTAAATCTTTTAATTTAGAGCTGCCAAGCCTTTGCACAAGTCTTTTTTGGAAGTATAATCTTGCTAGCCCAGATGAGCATGTAAGGAAAAGAGGCGTAAAATTGATTAAGCAAGGATGCGAGATCGCTTCGAACATCGGCGCCTCAGTTTTTCTCGTCGTCCCAGCCGTCGCGGTTCCAGAGGTTTCTTATCACGATACCTGGGAAATTTCTAAGAGAAGCATTATTGAAGCAGCTAAATCAGCTGAAGACTACGGGATCATTATTGGAATCGAGAATGTCTGGAACAAATTTCTATATAGTCCAATCGAATTTAAGAGATTTATTGAGGAAATAGATCACCCAAATGTTAAAGTTTACTTTGATGTGGGAAATGCCTTTTTCTTAGGTTTTCCAGAGCAGTGGATAAAGTATTTGGCGGATTTGATTGTTTGTGTGCACGTCAAAGATTTTCAAATGTCGAAAATGCAGTTTAAACCCCTCTTTGAAGGGGACATTCAGTGGAAAAATATTATGAGAGCCCTAAGGGAGATAGGTTATAAGGGATTCTTAAATGTTGAGATAGGCCCATATCCAGGTCATCCGCTGAAGGCCGCTATGGACTCAAAAGCGGCATTAGATATTATGCTTCAGTTTTTATCTAATTAAAATATATAGATGGGAGAAGAAAAAGTATTTCCGCTATTACCGTAAGATATTTATTTAGTTATATTACAATAGTGCATGAAATATGCAGAGGAGTGAGGCGGTAGACTTGTCTGAAAGCGGCTCTGTACTGATTGGACGTAAGCCAGTAATGAACTATGTGTTGGCTTGCATAACATTGTTTCACGGCGGAGCAAAGGAGGTAAGTGTTAAAGCTAGGGGACGAGCGATAAGCAGGGCTGTTGACGTTGTCGAGATCGTTAGACGCAGATTTCTACCAGACGTAAAAATAGGAAATATTAGCATAGGGACCGAGCAGATTCAAACTGGCGAGGGGAACAACCCAGCGAACGTTAGTACAATAGAGATAACATTGGTGCGCTGAGAGTCTTCGTTTCAGCTAACGCTCTGCTCCGCCGCCCCTCCTTTATTTTTGGAGGGATCAGAGAAAGGTGAAAGCTGAGCTATGTCAGTTTTGTTTGAGAAGTGGAATATTATGTTCGAGATGCAGGGCGAAACTTGAGAGGGGAGAGGTAACACAATTAGATTTGGAGGTTGCACGTTTACTCGTTTCTATAGAGGATAAGTATCCCCTACTTCAAGACGTGTTTTTTCATAAAGCAGTTGAGGCGGATAATGTTTTAGCCATACTTGTTGGGCGGGGTGATGCGGGTAAAATACTGAGTTATGGTGGGAGAATAATTAGGTTTCTGGAGAGTAAAGTTGGTAAGGATGTCCGCATACTGGAGTATAATACGAGTGAAAGAAAGTTTCTTGAGGATCTTTTTGCTCCCTTAACCATATTAACCATAAATAAAATTTGGTTGCCTGATGGGTCGGTTGAAACCAAAGTTATTCTTAAGGGAAGCCGTAGGAGAATAAATATAGATGCCATGAAAGAGATTGCTAAAAAGATTAGGGGGATAACGCTTCGAGTAGAGTTCACAGGTTAACGGTGGTATAAAATTATGGACGCTGAGGGCTTGAGGAGCCCACAGAGCTGGAAGAGAACCCACTACACGGTTGACGTAACGCCGGAACTTGATGGAAAAGAGGTTGTGTTAACCGGTTGGATAAAGGAGATTAGGGATTTAGGCGGCATAAAATTTCTAATATTAAGAGATAAAGAGGGGACTCTGCAGATAACCATTCCTAAAGATGAAACAGACAAGCATATAATAGAGTTGGCGGAAGAGCTGCAACGCCAAGACTGCATAAGTGTTAAGGGGATCGTTAGAAAAATGGAAAAGGCTCCTAGAGGCGTGGAGGTTATACCTAGAAACATAATTATCCTTAATGCTGCAAAGCAGCCTCTCCCCTTGGACATTACCGGCAGAACCCCTGCGGACATAGATGTAAGATTGGATGCTAGGATACTTGATCTCATAAGGGATGAGAACCGAGCGATCTTCAAGATCCGCCATGTAGCCTTAGAGGCCACCAGAGAGTATCTTTCGAAGAACGGTTTCATTGAGATACATACGCCTAAAATAATTGCGACGGCAACTGAGGGGGGCGCGAACCTATTTCCAGTAGCGTATTTTGAGCGTGAAGCATTTCTAGCTCAGAGTCCACAGCTCTACAAGGAGCAGCTCGTGATAGATTTTGAGAGAGTTTATGAGATTGGCCCAACCTTTAGGGCTGAAAAATCTCATACTAGGCGACATTTAACCGAATTTATTTCTATCGATATCGAAGAGGCTTTTGCAACAGCTGAGGATGTTATGAAGGTTGCTGAAAATCTTCTGCAGTATATATGCAAGATGGTTAACGAGAAATGCCGTAAAGAACTTGAAATACTTAAGCATAGGGTTGAGGTTCCAGCCGTTCCATTCAAAAGGCTAACATATGATGAAGTGATTAATGAGCTTAAAGAGGCTGGTTTAAAGATAAATTGGGGTGAAGACATACCTACAGTTGCTTACAGAACCCTGGGCAAATTACACCCCTACTTTTACTTTATAATTGATTGGCCTAC
>CAZWWD010000069.1:4750-6234 GCA_964637155.1 uncultured Candidatus Bathyarchaeia archaeon | reverse complement strand
CGTCTTCTCATGGAAAGCGAATTCTCAAATGAAATCGCTTTATTCATTACGGAAAACTGTAGCGCATTACAGAATTCCGTAACGCCTGAAATATGAACGGAAACCCAATTTAAACTGCTTTTCAGAAAATCGAGAAGATTTTTTGGTGCGGCCGCCGGGATTTGAACCCGGGTCGTCGGCGTGGCAGGCCGATGTCCTAACCAGGCTAGACTACGGCCGCTTGCTACGTCAATAAGATTTACGTTACTCTCTTCTATTAATCTTTTTTGGGTTTGAGAGCCGAATTTTGCTTTTGGTCATTCTTTAATATAAAAGTTTTTTAAACTTTAAATAGTTATGTCATGTGCATTATTTCGATGAGGGAGAGTCGGATATGAGTGAGCCTTTATTTGAGGGGGTTCTTTCGGCAATAATAACGCCGTTTGATTCTGATGGCAATGTGGATTTTGACGCCCTCAGGGATGTTGTGCGCTTCCAGATCGAGGGGGGTGTTCACGGATTTTTTGCATGTGGTACGGTTGGTGAGGGCGTATTGATGAGCATTGAGCAGAGGAAGGCTGTTGCGGAAGCAATTGTAAGGGAGGCTAAGGGGAGGGTTCCGGTGATTGTTCATGTTGGTACAACCAATACAAGTGAAAGTGTGGAGCTTGCTAAGCATGCTGAACAGATAGGCGCTAAAGCTGTTGGGGCAGTAACGCCGTTTTTCTTTAAGCCCGATATTGAAGGCTTAAGAATGCATTACCAATCAATAGCTGAAGCCGTTAACATACCGGTTTTCGTCTATAACATTCCGAGGATGACGGGATTTAATATTACAGCAGAAATCTTTAGAAAATTGTGCATGATAGAGGGAGTTGCGGGAATAAAGGATTCAAGCGGAAACCTAAGTCAAATTCAGGAGATTATTGAAACAGCGCCTAAACCAATAACCGTCATAAATGGGGCCGATGACATATTTTTAGCAGTTTTAATCGCTGGTGCAAGCGCAGAAATTTCTGGAACAGCTAACGTTGCCCCGGAACTTTTAGTCGAAATATATGAATCATATAAGGAGGGCGATCTTAGAAAAGCCCTTAAGCTTCAAAGGAAATTAAATGCTCTAAAAAGAGTTCTTTATGAAATAGGCTCATCAAATGTGTCGTCAATAAAGGCGGCTCTAGAGATGAGAGGCGTAAAAGCTGGTGTGCCTAAAAAACCTTTGAGGCCATTGAGTTCGGAAGAACTGTCAAGACTTAAAGATAAGCTCAGCGCCCTAAACTTATACTGGTAAAATTCTTTATCTTTTTTGAGGAAATATTGGCTCTAATCCTCTGCTTCTCTCCTCAACAGCCTTCATTTCTTCCTCCGACAAAGGCTTAAACTTTTCAGCAGCATCGCACAACCACCAAAGCAGTTCCGCATGACCTGGACTAACAGCTGCGGTAACTGGCTGCGAAAGTGTGAACCTAACAGCCATAAGAGCCTCCTCGAAGCTCTCAACTGGA
>CAZWWD010000069.1:0-4650 GCA_964637155.1 uncultured Candidatus Bathyarchaeia archaeon | reverse complement strand
TTAAGGGCTGGACCTAATCGCTCCTCAGCGTTACCATAGCTTGGTGCAACATCAAAATAGTTTATGCCTCTCTCAACTGCCTCAGCAACTAAGCGATTAGCTGACTCCTGGCTTTCATTCATAACGACAATACCGCCGAAACCAGCTACTGAAAGCTCTACATTAGTCTTGCCATACCTACGTTTTTCCAAATCTTCACCGCTCCACAATAGACTTTTGCCACTCTAGGTATTTAATATTATTTAAATGTGCTACTAAAATAGAATGCTAAACTATTTATCGCATAACGAGACAATAAATCAGATAAATTAGGATTTAAAAGTGAGCTTTATGCGGCGCAGTTTCAGAGATAGGGATTATATTCAAACAGTTGAGGACTTTCTTTTTTGCGTTGTAGGAGGAGTTCATCCAGCTGACCGCGTAATATCTTACGTGAAGTACATTCCATCTAGACATGGTGATTGGGGAAAAAATGAGAAGAGATTTCAGCGGCTTATGCGATCCTATACAATGCTCAATTTAATTAAAACGCTAGATTTCTTAGAGGGGTATCCGCAGTATCTCTATGAATCGGATGTTATGGGAATAAGGATTTCAGCTGTTCCACTCAATCGGATAGTTTTTCACTTTAGGCCGGAGGAGAAAATGAGGAAGCTTGCAGAAGCAAAAAGGAAGGAGCTAGACGAGCTACAAAATAAGGCCTTAAAGCTCGCAATTGCACTATCAGAGAAAAGTGGGGTTCCACTAAAATATTTTGGTGTAACAGGTTCGATTCTCCTCGATATTCATCAACCATTCTCGGACATAGATCTGACGATATATGGAATTGAGAACAGTAAAGCAGTGAAAGAGACTCTGAGACGGATTTATTCTGTTAGGGAAGCAAGTATATCGAGGCTTAAGGGCGCTAAAGCAGAGGAGTGGTGTCTAAATAAATCCAGAATGTATCCTCTAACATATGATGAAGCGAAAGTAATTCTAAGCAGGAAATGGAATAGAGGGGTCTTTCAGGGAACAATGTTCTCAATTCACCCAATAAAACTTGAAGATGAATTATCTGAGAAATACGGGGATAGAATTTTTAGGCCGAAAGGAATGATTAAGATTGAGGCAACAGTTTCTGATTCTTCGGAATCCGAATTTATGCCATCAATCTACATTGTTGAAAATGTTAAGATCTTAAGTGGACCTAACGTTAAGGACATTCGTGAGGTTACATCTTATGAGGGACTCTATAGCGGCATAGCGGGTGAAGGAGAGAAAATAATTGCTTATGGAAAACTGGAGATGGTTGTTGATAAGAGGAAGAATGAAGAATATTATCGCGTTCTTATAGGCTCGCAGAAAGCGCTGGGAAAAGATTACATAAAACCACTACTATAGGGAACTTTCAACAATCATGAAATCTGATGGCTTACCGCCTAAGATCATCCTATAGTATTCGCTTCCATCTCTCATTGTAACTTTTTCGATTTTACCCTGCGCCATAACCCATTCGCCTTTCTTCGCTTGCTCACAGAATCTACCTCTAAAGGAAACTATCTCCCTTGGGGGCGGAATACTGCCTGCGCCCTCAAGTATTTTAACATTGGAGAGCACATATTTAGAGGGTGTGAAAATCGAATTTTCATCATCTTCCACTTGGGCTTTGATCCTAGCGTACCCGGCGCACCTATAAATTCGATCGCCATATTCTTCATCAACTTCATTCCAATCGACTATGAATCTTACGAAAAAATCTCTACCCAAAAATTTTCCTTGGGATGCTTTTCGTCTCTCACTTTCACAGAATTTATCGAAGGGCATCCAAGTATCCCTTGAACGGAAATCGTAAAGTCTTTTAAGATCGCTGGGCCCATATGGTGAAAAACCTCTCTTCTCCTCATTTAAGAGAAGCTTTAAGCTTTCATATGCTGATAGACAATTTCTTTTACCATAAACTATAACATCTATATCGGATTTAGGCGTGTATAGATTAACCAGGATCGAACCTGAAATCCCAAGATTTTCTAAGGAGACTCCTGAGTAATCGTGAATCACTTGAATAAATCTTAGCGCTTGAGCTTCAATCTCCTTTAGACTTGAGTTTTTGAGGAGACTTAAAGTCTTCTGCACCGGTTTATAGTGTTCTTTGATAAGCTTGTTGGGGACACCCTCCAACCATTCTCCGAATACCTCATCATAGTAGATGTAATGCGGGTATCTGTCTCTTAGGATTCTCTCCCTATCGCTTAGGGAGTAGACCTTAGCGTATCTTTTGCCTTCCCGCGTTCTTTCACCTGAAGCGCTCTCGAAATATCTTAGGTAGGCTATTACCCTGTTAGGTGGATGGATAAGCCCTTTAACATCGAAGATTAAACCCTCAGGAGTTTCAATGAAGTCTCCCTCACGGGCCTTAATTGGCTGATTCAAATCCAACTTAAACACCAACAAAATGTTAATGGCCTAAAACTTTAGACCTGCTAATAAGGCTATCATTAGTGATGAGGCGGTTAAATCAGCTGTTGTTCCTGGACTGTAATCTTTGCCGAGATTCTGAAGCTTTTCATCCAGCTCCCATAATGCTGACCGCCCCTCCTCAGTGGTTAGACCGCCCAAATCTAGAATTCTCATAGCAACCTCAGATATCCACATTGTCTCTCTTATGCCTATCTCTACAGCCTTTTTAACATCATTCTCTTTCTTAAGCCCAATTTTTCTCGCTATAAACGTGTCTGGAAACTCTGAGAGTATTCTTAAGAAGGTATGAACTGTTGCCACGTTTATGTCTCTGGTACGCTTAAAAGTCTTGACGAGCTCCCTGAATCCAACATTAAAAGATATTTCCATTCCCGTTACCAGTTCTCTAGCAATGGTGTCATAAGATGAAGCATCTCTCATGGCATCAAATAAGGTGACTCCGGAACTCAAAATCTTCTTTTTCGCGTTTTTATCGTATAAGTCGGGGGCTCCTTCACCATTAACTTTACCAAGCTCTCTTGGAGAACTAACCATACGTATGGCTTCATAAACCCTTATGGCGTCAACCGGGGTTGTTGAACGCATAATATTCCAAACGTTTTTTCTTAGAAATAGGGTTGAGAAGCTACCCTTCTCCACGTAAGTTTTAGCAGCTGCCGCCGATAATGGAATAAAAAGCAGGCAGACCCCCAGATGGGTGTTTCCACCTTTATGTGAAAACGAAAAATCTTTAACAGCCTTCTTTATAAGCCTACCAACGCCGATCTCTGATAGGCTTATCTTACCTCTAGCAGCCATGACCCCTTTTAGAGCAGCGGCCTCAATGGATGAGCCTAAAGCAATCGAACCAGCCAAAAAGTGTTCGAAGCGGGCATCACCGTGATCCCTAGTTCTATGAACGTTTCCGGGTTTAGGCCAGCCGCTAACCTCTAGGACTGCTGCAAGCTGCGCTGAATACTCAATATGCTTAACTAAATTCTTAATTTTCAATGTTTAATCACTCTCTTTGGGTGATGGGAGAATTCCGAATCCAGCTGCTTTGAGGTTGCCTATAAGAGGAAAAGCAACCAACGTTGCGATCACGGCTTGTACTAGTCTTATAATGAAGTATGCGTATGGGCTGACTAGAAAGAGCCATCTGACGGTTTCCAGAGGCAATTGAAATATTCCCTCATAAACTATTGGAGTTGCGAAAATTAGGTTTCCCCAAGCGTTATCGGCTTGATTACCAATGTAGGACAGAATTAAGTATATGAGTAGCTCCATATGTGATATTTTTATTTTGAGGAGAGGAAACCTCACTTTAATAATACTTAGCAATCCTCCCAGAACCCCTAGAATTAAGCCTAGGATGAAGCCTCCGCCTATGATCGCTGAAGCGCCCGAGAAAGCTAGAATTAGGCTTCCCCACAAAGTATTATGTTCCGGTTTAATATAGAGCATTACTGCGCCAACGAGCACACCTACACCTAGCAGAAGCAACAGGTATCCATAGGGAAATCTGATGGAATCTTGGAAGGATATCTTATAGACATTCTCTAGTAGATTCCGTAAGCCTTTACCGAAAGTTATTTTGTAAGCATTGCCCTGAAATTCATATTGGAATTTGACGACATTTTCTGTAGCGGCTATCATATATGCATTAATCATTATTAGTATGGCGGAGATTATAGAGAGAATGGTGATCCACCTATATTTTCTTCTTCCAGCCGCTATTTCACTCGCGTAGCCCCTAGAAATTTTCTTCATCAAAAGAATAGCTGGTATTATTAGAAGCAACGCCAAAGTTTTATCCCACGTTGCCGCGATGCCCACTATAAAGTTTTGTTCGATGGGGTGGGTTGGTGGTAGAAACCAAAAGCCAGCGATCAATAAGGCTAAAATGGCGGAGGCTTGCTTCCATCTTCCTTCATAGAGGGAGCCAACGCAGAAGGCGTTAATCACCGGAGACGGCGCAAAGATGAGACCAATAATACTCATGTTTCCGGGTGGAAGAGCCCAAGCGACCAGTACGCCCAAAAGAGTTGCTAAGGCTCCGAGATACGGGCCGAGAATTAATCCGAAAACTGACGCCATGCATGCTTCTAATTGTATTTTGACGTTTGGAATGCCTATAGCTGGCACTCCGGGCAGGTAGGACATAACGTAATATAGGGCGGCGAAAATTGCTATAAGCGCGACATTCTTTGA
>CAZWWD010000068.1:0-6241 GCA_964637155.1 uncultured Candidatus Bathyarchaeia archaeon | reverse complement strand
CCTCGGCTAAAAAGGCGGAGATCTCCGTTGTCTTCACCGAAGCTGGAATAGAGTATGCGGTAGACTGGACGTTGGAAAGGAAAAAAGCGGTTCAGGGCATACTGTACTCCATTAAAAACGGTAAAAAGGTTCCGATAAGCAGCGGGGGGCCAAAAACAATTGTTCCCGAGATAGAAAGAATACTTGGAATGGACAGAAACCTGTTTGTGCAGTCAGTCTATATTCCTCAGGGGGAAATAGAGACTCTGGTCACCGCGTCCCCGGCTGACAGAAAGCAGATGATTTCGAAATTACTGGGCATTGAGCATCTTGAGAAAGCGTGGTCAAACATGAGGGAAATCATCAGGGTCTATGAGCAGGAATCAGCTAGAATATCCGGTGTTTTAGAGAAGATTCCTGAGCTAAAACGGAAAATTGGAGAATGTGACAGCAAGATTCGGGCGCTTACAAGTGAGCTACGAAGCACTAAGGAAAAAATTAGCGTAATCCAATCGGAAATCAACCGCCTGACAAGGGAGGTTGAACAGCTTAATAACATAAGGGAAGCCTTCGGGAAATTGATGCAGCAAAAGAATCTAGTTGAGAGAGAAATAGAAAGCCTAGAAAGGCAGCTCGACGAGAAGCGGAAAGAGCTTGGGGAAGCGGAGCAGGCGAAAAAGATAGTTGAGGAACTAAAGGAGGATATTGAAAAAATCCCCATACTGGAAGACTATGTGTTAACCCTGATGAGGCAAGAGAAGCTGAAAAAAGATAGAGAAAGCCTCGAAAAGACTTTAAATCGCGTAAGAGCGCTTACCTCCATCCTTTCCAGCCTAGAAAGCCGACATAAGGAGTACGAAGCAAAACAGATCATGCTAAGGGATCTGAGAGATAAACGTAAGAATTTTGAGGGAGCGAAACAGAACCTTGAAAGAGTCAAAAATCAAATAAAAGCATACGAAAACGACGAGTCGAACCTGGCTAGGGAGCTGGACGAAGAATTAACTAAATGCACGCAGATTCTCCATCAACCAATCACAGGAAGAAACCTACATGAGTTAGAGTCGATTCTGTCAAACAGAAGAAAGAGGCTTGAGGAACTCGAGAGTCAAATGGAAAACAAAATTCAGGGATACACTAGGTTAATGGGTGAGCTCCACCAGAGAATAAAGGATCTCGAAGACAAGCTCTCCAAGATTTCGGAGGCTGACGTTTGCCCGCTCTGCGGTAGGGAGCTGACTCCCGAACATATTGAAAAGCTTCGAATGGAATTTAATGAAGAAAAGAGAAAAATTGAAGCTAAAATCGCAGGCTTAGAGGAGGAGAGAAGAGAAACCGAAGAAAATAGGAGGAAAATTGAGGGAGAACTACGGGGAATCTTGGGGATAGATCCGGCGAAAATACTGAAGCTAGCGGAAAAGATCGCCAGTGTCAGGGAGAAAATAGAGAAGAGTAGGGCTGAGATGGTGGAGCTGGAGAGGAAAGCTAGGGAACTCGAGAAGATAGATGATGAAATAGAGCGAATTGAGAGGAGACTACAAGAACTCAAAGAAGACTACACAAGCTATGAGGCTGCAAGAAAAGAGCTGACTCAATATGCTCCGAAAGAGCAAATTGAACGGGAGCTCAAGCCAATAAGGCTGGAACTCCAAGAATTGTCCGAAAAGTTGAGGGGTCTTGAGGTTGAGCTCGGCTATAAACCAGCCAAACCAGCGGAGGAACTTAAAGATCTAAGGAGGAAACGTCGAATATATGATCGAAACCAGCCGATTGCTGAGAAAGTTGATGCTCTCAGGCAGAATGTATCCTTAATGCAGGGAAAAATGTCTGAATTGAAATCAAATGCAAAACGCATACAAAGCGAAATTGAAAAGCTAGCTTACGATGAAGCGCAGCATCAGAAAATTGAGGGAAAACTTGAAAAAATGAGGAAAAAAGAAAGCGACCTAAAACAAAAGATCGGGGAATTAGAAACGGGAATCAGATTCCTCAGTGAACAAAAATCGGAGCTACAAAAGGAATTAGAGGATCTCTACGAAAAACGGAGGGAAAAAGCCAAGATAGACTATTTCATTCAGGTTCTCAGCGGGATCAGACAGGCATTCAGCAAAGACGGAGTGCAAAGGATTATTAGAGCGAGAGCCAGACCCCTACTGGAAAGATTCACGAGAGAATCCTTTGAGAGGTTCAATCTCGAATATTCCGATGTGAAAATCGACGATGACTACAACATCACCGTCGCGGGCCCCCAGGGCATACGCAGCATCAACCAGATAAGCGGGGGTGAACGCGTAGCCCTCGCCATTGCTCTGCGTTTAGCAATAGCAAGGTTGCTGGCGGGGAAGGTTGAAGCCCTAATACTTGATGAGCCTACAACCCATCTGGACGAGGAAAGAAGAAAAGAACTCGTAAACATTTTGAACTCGTTCTTTAGGGAGGGTGGAAGAATAATACCGCAAATAATAGTGATCACCCATCACGAAGAACTTGAGGAAGTGGCGGACATAATTTACAATGTTCGGAAAGTAGATGGCTACTCAACCGTGACACCTGTAGAAGCCGTCGAATTCGCCCGTTAAAGCGCAGTCAGCATCCGATTGAGAAGTAGGGATTGAAAGAATTTTTCGCAGAATAATTATCGCATAATAATTTCACAGAGATGCTTGAAAGCCAATTTTTGCGCATTTTCTCAGTTATTAGATGACCTCCCCTCCCCCTCTCCAGTTCTTATCTTGCAGGGAAAATTAAAGGGAAGAGGGGATGAAAGGGTTGTTTCCCCCACCCTTTTCTCTAAAGTTTCCTTAGGGAAAGCTAGCTTATTTCCGTGGCGAGCTTGGCTAAACGTATGGAGTCCTCTAGGCTTCTCATTATCGTATTGGCTACGGCGACTCTTACGCCTAGTTTCTCTATTCGCTTCTTATGCTGCCTGTCGATTTCATCAATTATGAAGTGGCTGAGGACCCCCTTATCCCTATAGAATTTGGCTACGCCGTAGGCTGAGGCCTCCAACCCCATGCTCGCCATGATTCTGTCGGCTGGACCCTTAACTGTTTTTCCTCCTATGATTGGGCTGACCCCCACTATTGGGGCCTTCGTCCTCCTTAGTTCGGTTAGGATCTGCTTTATGGATAGGATGGGGGATATGCTTAGGATCGGGTTGCTTGGGCAAATGATTATGCGTTCAGCTCCTCTTATGGCTTCTAGGATTCCCGGCGCCGGCCTAGCTTTTTCAGCTCCCTCAAAGAGAACATTGGTGACTTCGTCTCTCGTTCCCCTCTTAACGAAGTACTCCTGAAAGTCTAGGCGCAGTCTGCCTGAAATTATTTTGGTTCTTACGGGTTCGTTGCTCATGGGTAGGAGCTGAACCCTAAGCCCAAGCATTCTGCATAGCTGAGCCGTCACCTGCGAGAGTGACATGCCTTCCCTCAGCATTTTAGTTCTAATTATGTGGATTGCTAGGTCTCTGTCTCCGAGCTTAAACCATGTTTCGAAGCCGAGTTTACCCAGCATCTCAAGACAGTTAAATGTGTCTCCGGCGACACCCCACCCCTTAGATTCATCCACAATCCCAGCTAAAGTATACATGATTATATCTAGGTCAGGGCTTATGTGCAGCCCATAAAGCTCTAGGTCATCGCCTGTGTTGCCCACAATAACCAAGTTTCCAGGCGGAACAACATGCACAAGCCCCCTCAGCAGCCTAGCCGCCCCAACCCCTCCGGCTAAAGCCACAATGGTTCCCATCGGAAACCCCCTCATATAAAATAGCGCCGACCTCCGCATAAAGCATTTCTCCCTCCTAGGCCATAGCCTAAAATGGATGATTCACCTAATGATTATTTTGGGGAGGATTCAGCGTTGGATTTGATTGAAGCCGTGAAAACCCGGAGAAGCGTGAGGCAGTTCAAGCCTAAAAGGGTGCCACGTAACATTATTAGCGCCATATTAGATTTAGCTAGGTGGGCGCCTTCAGCCCACAACGCTCAGCCATGGAGGCTCGTGGTGATAGATGACGACGAAGTTAAGAGGAAGCTTGCCCGCGAGATGGGCAGGGCATGGCTATCCGACCTAGAGAAAGACGGGGTTCCAAGGGAAGAGGCGGAGAAAATCGTGAGGGCTGAGAGCTGGGAGAGAATCACAAAAAGCCCAATAGTTATAATTGCATGCCTAACCATGGAGGACATGCATAAGTATCCTGATAGACGTAGAAGGAGAGCCGAGTATCTGATGGCTGTTCAAAGCGTAGCCGCATACATCCAAAACCTACTGCTCCTAGCCCACAATGAGGGGCTTGGAGCATGCTGGATCTGCGCGCCCCTCTTCTGTCAAGGGGCGGTGAGAAGAGCCCTAGGTCTGCCTAAAAGCATTGAGCCGCAAGCAATGATAATCATGGGGTATGCGGACGAGGAGCCGAAGACGCCGCCGAGAAAACCATTAACGGAGATATGTGCATTCAACTCTTGGAGGTAAAGTAGCTTTCATTTTACCGTGACTGATTTGGCTAGGCTCCTTGGCTCATGTGGGTCCAAACACTTCTCAATAACCATGTGTTGGCTAATGGCAAGGGAACTTTTATTTTCCTGTCCATCTTCTTCTCAACCACAGATCTCATGATTGTATGCTATCGCAAGTTGTTGGGGGATCCTGCTAAAACCGAGAAAAAGAAGGAAAACGCCTAAGCCTAAAGGCTTTCACTACGAGTGTAAGCTGGGTGAAGGAAGCGGTAAATCGGTATTTACCGTGAACGCTATATACTTTGATTTATTGTTAGAATATTATCGGGGTTCAAGCTTGCGTAAGAAGACATCGATCTCTGTAGATGAGAATTTATGGAGAGAGTGGATTAGGTTTGTAGTGGACAAAACGGGCTCAGCTAGGAAAATCAGCTCAGAGCTTGAAAAAGCTATAGAGGAATATATGGAGAGGCATAGTGGCGCTAGCCAAAGAGACCTTAATGGAGGAACCCAGCAATTGAGGAGGAGCAATCTTGAAGAATAAGTATATCGCGATGAGAGAGATTTCAGAAGAGGACTATGAGGAGTTTTTAAAAACCCACAAAGAGGTTATTTTCGAAGACAGAATAGGTAAGAGGAGGGTAGTAATAAAGCTTGAAGGACGTAAGGTAATTCCACAAGACAAGTTCCACCCTAAGAACTTTAAGCTTGAGGGAACCACCGTCTGGTCTTTCCCTAAGAGGGGAGACTGGGCCACACATAAAGGGGATTTTAGGGGCAACTGGGCTCCACAAGTAGCCAGGAACCTTATACTACGATATTCTAAACCTGGCGAGCTGGTTCTGGACCAGATGTGCGGTTCTGGAACAACCTTAATCGAGTGTAAACTCTTAGGTAGAAATGCTATAGGTGTCGATATAAACATAAACTGCATAATGCTAACTAGAGACAGATTAAACTTTCTATACAAGCCAATAGACCCAAGATATCCTGAAAACATTACCATTAAAACCTATGTAGGGGATGCTAGAAACCTCGATAAGATAGAAGATGAAACCATTGATCTTATTGCCACCCATCCACCGTATGCAAATATAATTCCATATTCAAAAGAGAGACTGGAGGGGGATCTCTCCTTCGTTTACAGCATAGACGAGTATGTTAACGAGATGCGTAAAGTAGCGGAAGAAAGCTACCGAGTGCTAAAACCGGGAAGATACTGTGCAATTCTGGTTGGGGATACTAGAAGGAATAAACACTATGTTCCTATAGCTTTTAGAGTGATGCAAGCTTTCCTAGATGTGGGATTCATTCTTAAAGAGGATATAATTAAGCATCAATGGAGATGTGAAGCTACACCATTCTGGCTTGAAAAATCCATAAAATACAACTTCTTGTTACTGATGCATGAACATTTATTTGTATTTAGAAAACCTGAAAAAGGTGAAAAATTGGATAAATTTAAAGAAAGCATGAAATGGTAGAAGATGAAACTAGCACCATATAACAGATATTAAATTTTAAATGTGCCTTGTTCAAAAATTTTAATATCCTGCTCAATGAAGAACCATTTTATAACTTTCAAGATAAGTTCGACACTCAATCCCTTATCGAATCTTAAATCCTTTAAGAAGGATCTACTCTGCCATTCTTTGTTAGTAGGATAATTAATCGGTTAACGAAATGGATACATCAGATTAGTTTTTATATGGAAAGCGGCATAACAACATTTGATCCTTCCCTTAAAGATATGGAGGGCTAAAGAAAAGTATCATAATGCCTCCATAAGTCTTCTAAAGGAATTTAGG
>CAZWWD010000067.1:0-6284 GCA_964637155.1 uncultured Candidatus Bathyarchaeia archaeon | reverse complement strand
CTAGTTAAGCGCTTAGATGTGATGGCCGACTTCGTCAAGGATTCTGCGAGAAGCATAATGATTCTACTCAACGCTGAAGTCCCCAAAAACATTTGGAAAGCCTTCTCAGAAATGTCATCAGGGATTGTTAGATGCGCCGCAAGACTTAAGGAGAGCTTAGAGCTTCTCAGCGAAAACCCATCTAAAGCTAGATCTCTATCATTGAAGGTTGAGGAGGAAGAGAATAAGGTTGATAAACAGTATTTAAAGATAAAATCCATGCTTTTGGAGCAGGGAGACAAGGTAAAACCTGTTGTCCTAATGCTCCTAAAGGATTTAGCTGACTACATGGAGGATGCAACAGATAGCTGCGCTGATGTCGGAGATTACATAAGGGTTTTAACCGTACCCAAATAAACCACATGGTTTTTCTTAGCTTAAGCCGGAATTTCATCCGCGGTTCTCAAGTGTATGCTACATATCGCATTTCTAAATTTAGCGCTAAATTTAAAAGGAAGTTCATACCTCGTTTAAAGGGTATGTGTGAGGAAGATAAGGAAAGCGAATTGATCTCCCTAAAAAAGGTTAATGTGAAGGGTTTCTCTAACTTTCAATTTCACGCCGCCTACCTTGCATATTCAGAAGCCTATGACAAAGCGACTGATCCTGAAGTTAAAAAGTTCCTAAATCAAAACATAATCCAATTGCAGGAGAACAAAATAGATTACCAAACATTCTACAGGAACATAAATCAATATCGCTCAATTGACAGTTCGCGGTTTCGATACAGATCAAACATAAGAACGCAGAGCAAAAGTAGATGGCGCATTCAAATGCGGAAAAAAGAGAGAGAAAAAAGATACGAAAAGTGAAAGACCGAAAGCAGAAACATTCTTCATTAAAAATACTTCAAAAATGTCTAGGAAATCCCCTTTTCACCTAAAATTTATTACTTGGTAATTTTATTTTTTAAAGAGGTCGTGGCTCACTGCATGTTCACGGAAAATCTGGCGCCCAAAATTCAGCAACCACTAGCACAGGATGCTATGAACTGGATTTTCCAGCTAATTTGGATACTTGCATTCATAATTATTTGGATCTATGGTCAACGCATTCAGACAGCCCTCATGCTCAGGGAGATAGAGGGATCACTCTTTAAGCTTAAAGCCATGAGAGATAAAGGGCGGCAAATAGCCATATCAACAATCAAGGAAGTAGGCAAGCCTGCTGAGGACCCAACAGCTAGGGTTGATCGATTACTGGAGCACGTAGATATTGGTCCAGTCAGTCTGGATCCAACCGGGATTATCAGGCGGTTAGAACACATAATAAATGTTAGGGATTTCAGGCTTAAAGATGAAATTAGACGTATAGCTCCACATGCAGATGAAGATCAAATAAACAATCTAACAAATTTGATTGAGGCTGCATTAGCGTTAAACCAAATCTACAAGACTGTGAGACATTACTACCTGATGGGGAAGAAAACCCTCAGCTTTTATATAATCCTCCAGATTCAAATGATTCTCCCACTTATAATGAGGGAATCCGAAGCATTTGTAAGGGCTTTAAGGGCATTCACCCTAGGTCAGCCAATAGGAGATGGAGCAGGCGCGCTTGTAGCTGCAAGGCTAATGCACGGCAAGGAAAAGCGTCTAATAGCCCAAGACACGGTTGTAAGCGAAGTAGACATAGAAGGGCGAAAGGCATATGTAATAAAGGCTAAGGGTCCAGGTGGAAACGTCGGCAGACCGGGTGAAGCCATAAAGCAAATACTTGAAGAAAAAGAAGGAAAAGTTGCCCTAATAATAATTATAGATGCAGCTCAAAAGCTTGAGGGAGAAAAACCAGGTGAAGTCGTTGAGGGTGTAGGCGTGGCGATTGGAGGACCCGGCGTCGACAAGTATAAGGTTGAGGAGGTTGCAGCTAAATACGGGGTTCCATTAAGCGTGGTGCTAATAAAGGAGGGCATAGAAGACGTCATTTCCACCATGAGAAAGGAGATTGTTGATGGGGTTGAGGAGTCAATAGAGAGAATTAAGAGATTAATACGTGAAAACACCAAGGAGGGCGATACGATAATTATAGCGGGAATAGGAAACACTATTGGAATAGCACAGTGAAGGGACGGTGAAAACTGATGGGTGAAAGTAAGGCTGGAAAAATATCTGCATTTTTCATAGGCATCGTTTTCGTGATGCTTGCAATGGCTCTAGTAGCGCTTATATTTGCAATAGAAGCCTATGTGATGCAGGGAAACATAGATGTAGTAAATGTGATTTTAAGCGCAAGCACAATAGCATTATCAATTTATCTTCTCCTTCAAATGAGGAAGAAGCCGTTAAGTCTAGATTCTGAAGCGCTTAAAGTTTTAACGGTAATCCGATGCACGAAATGCAACTATGAGAATATAAAGGATTTTGAGAAGGGAGACTACGTTTTAAAGGAAGTTGGTTCATGCCCTAAATGTGACGGAACCCTCCTAATTTACTCCATTTTTAGAGAAACTAAGGAAAAAGAGAGAGGTGCAGTCCGAATATAAAAGGGTATTACGTAAGAACCATGGCGCCTTCATCACTTATGTAAACTGTATGCTCAGCCTGCGCAACAGGTTTTAAGCTTGCTTCAACAAAAACTGGATACGCTGTCAAATATTTTGACGATAAAAGCATTGAGAAAACCTGTTTACCGGAGGGGTTCTCCTTATAGTATCTTGCAAGCCATCTCTCAGCAAAAGGTAACGTTCTAAAGTTATCTTTAATGAATTTTAGAAGTTTTCGGGCTTCAGCGTTCTTTAAGGACGACTTATATTTTATAAGTCTAAAAATATACTTCTCAGGAAGGCTCTCAACTTTCCCCACGGCATTTTTAAGTGTAACGAAAGGTTCGACAGCGTAGACATGGCCTAGACGTAACCGGCTTATCGAGAAATGCGATACGTTTGGTATAGAACTGCCAGCGTGAATCATGTATCTTCCAATTTCATGTCCAGTGAGATTTGAAATAGGCTTAAAACCATACCGCTCAATCGTCGCCTGTATCCTAGAGCTGACCGCATTAATTAAAACACCAGGCCGCATGGCTTTTATGGCTGCTTCAAGAGCTTTTTCAGCCGCGTAAACCATATCCTCGTACTCGGGGTTAAAGCATACTGTTGTAGCCGTGTCTGCAATGTAGCCGTTAACGTGAACCCCAATATCGATTTTAACTAGGGATTTTTCGGGAATCACGTTTCTGTCTTCAGGCGGAGACGTATAGTGAGCGGCGATTTCATTTACTGATATATTACATGGGAAAGCAGGTTTTCCACCTAAACTTACAATTTTATTCTCGACAAGCTCGCAAACCTCTATAAGCGGCATACCCTCCCTAACTACTCTTTTAATTTCCTCCCTAACCTTTGAAGCTATTTTTCCTGCACGGACATAATTTTCAAAAGCATTTTCAGCTGATTCTTTATCATCGGGGAATCCGCTCAGCGCATCTCGCCTCCATACATCCAACTACAACTATACTTCATTATTTTAGGCTTACCCTTATTGTTACTCCACGAATTAAATAATTCTTTACAGAAAAAAGGAAAATTTGAGCGGCTGAACCACTACATATTTATACCAACTTTGATTTAATAATTGTTTATGACTATGGCTAAGCGAGGCTATCCTATAGTTCTCACGGCTGATAGAACTCTAATGAGCGAGTATGGCGGCGCAATTTTCCTAGGCTTCAGCGCATGCGTACCTAAGGGTTTGATTCCAGATAGCCTATACTTTAGAATTTTCTGTCCACCAGTGAAAGCTAACGACGATGGCTCGGTCACCGTAGCACCTAATGGAACCAGAAAAATTGAAGCCGCCTTACTAGATTACGGCTTTAAAAGGGAAGATGTTATAGTTGCTCATCCAGAGCATCTAGATAAGGTTATAGGCCCAGAGACAAAAGTTCTCGGAATAACTGAAAATGATCCTTTGGGTATAGGTCCAGCAACAACAACCTTCACAGAAATATTTGGCGGAGAAGCCTATATGGCGATTAAATTCCGCGAGCTCCTCAATCACCCAGCTATCAAGAAATATAGACCTAAAATTATTGTCGGCGGGGCTGGCGCATGGCAGCTAGAAGATGAAAGTGTAAGAAAGAGCTTGGGAATAGACACGGTTGTTATAGGTGAGGGAGAAAAAGTAGCTGGTCCACTGTTTGAGAAAGCCATTAACGGTGAGAAGCTGCCTGGCGTAGTTTACGGTGAGGTTGTTGAGGAGGAGAATATCCCCGTCATCAGAGGGGCAACGGTGGACGGCATAGTTGAGATTGCAAGGGGATGTGGAAGAGGATGCGCCTTCTGCGCTCCAACGCTCCAGCGTTTTCGCTGTCTACCCTTAGATCACATTTTAAAGGAGGTGGAAGTCAATGTTAAAGCGGGGAGACAGCCTCTGCTTCACGCTGAAGACGTGCTGAGATATAAGGCTAGAGGCCTAGAGATCAACAAGCAGGCTGTAGTCAAACTCTTCAGAAGCGTTAAGAATTATCCGGGCGTTAAATCGGTTGGAATAAGCCACTTTGCCCTAGCATCGGTTGTAAGCGCACCCGACCTAGTTGAAGAAATATCTAACATACTAAATCTTGAAGAGGAAAGATGGTTAAGCGGGCAAACGGGCATCGAAACAGGTAGCCCGAGAATAATGGATAAGCATATGAGAGGGAAATGTAAGCCCTACTCGCCTGAAGATTGGCCGGATCTCGTCGTTAGAGCTTTTGAGATTTTGAATGAAAATTGTTGGGTTCCATGCGCAACCCTAATTCTAGGGTTACCAGGGGAAGAAGAAAAAGATGTGGAGTTAACGATTTCTCTCGTTGAAAAATTAAAGCCATTCAAGAGTATAATTGTTCCGCTGTTTTTTGTGGCTATGGGTGGATTGGAAAATAAGGCCGAGTCTTTCACTCTAGATGATGTAACACCCGTACATGCGGAGCTGATTTTCAAGTGCTGGGAACACAATTTTGAGTGGATAGACACTATATATAAAGAGTGGAGTGAAATGAGCATAAAAAGCAGGTTCATAAGAAAAGGCTTGAAACTCATCATTTCATATGGAATTAAGCAGGTTCTAAAGCTAATGGACATTTGTGAGAGAGACTACAACTATGATTTGAGGGCGATGATCAACGATTTCAGAAATGGATGTCTGAAGATTGAAGCTCCCCTACCCCTACGAATATTGAGACCAATTATAAGATAAGTGATTTCAGAATCACCTTGTTCTTCAACAATAAAATAAATAATTTAGTTATTTAATTTAGTGTTCGCTCATGTAAAAAGGAAGTAGGCGATATGAAAAGAATTGGGGTTGTAACAGCCGGCGGCGACGCTCCGGGCATGAACGCCGCCATACGTGCAATTGTCCGCTCAGCAGCCTATAACGGCTTAGAGGTTATAGGGATTGAAAGGGGCTATGCGGGGCTTATTGAAGGAAAATACCGTATTCTGGATAGAAGATCAGTCAGTGGGATAATAAATTTGGGTGGAACAATACTCAGAACAATTAGATGCAAAGAGATAAGAACCGATGAGGGGATAGAAAAGGCTGCTGAATTTTTGAAGAAAATTAAAATTGAAGGATTAATAGCGATAGGTGGAGATGGAACCTTCAGGGGCGCAAGCAGACTATATAGGGCTAGCGGAATCCCCATGATCGGTGTGCCAGCAACAATCGATAACGATGTCTCCGGAACCGACACAACCATAGGATTTGATACGGCGGTCAATACAGCTCTAAACGCGATAGATAAAATAAGGGATACGGCTACATCCCATGAGAGAATATTCATAGTTGAGGTTATGGGTAGACAGCGAGGTTTCTTGGCTCTGGAGGTTGGTCTAGCTGGCGGAGCAGAAATAATCTTGATTCCGGAAATAAAGCTTGATTTAAGCAAGGTGTGCGAGAGGATAAAGAGGGATCGCGAGGAGGGAAAGATTTCTGAAATTATTGTCATGGCTGAGGGGGCGGGAGACAGCCGTCTATTAACCGAATACATTGCTGAGGAAACTGGCTACAATGTTAGGTTAGCGGTTTTGGGGCACATTCAGAGAGGCGGTGTGCCGACGGCTCGAAGCCGAATTCTCGCATGTGAATTTGGATGTAAAGCCGTTGAATTATTACTTACTGGCGAACAGAAGAGAATGGTTGGCATAAAAGGAGGGGAAATAACATCGGTTGATTTAGACTATTCTTGGATGGTGGAGAAAAAGATAGATTTAGATCGCCATAAGCTGGCTGAAATACTCTCCCTCTAACCACTAAAGCTCA
>CAZWWD010000066.1:0-6296 GCA_964637155.1 uncultured Candidatus Bathyarchaeia archaeon | reverse complement strand
TTCTATCTATTTGGCGTGTTATGAGCCTTGATGCGGCGGCGGGGATTATGAGGAGCGTGACGGAGAGTAGAACCCCCATCATTCTGGATATTACTGCAACTGTTACCGCTGAAATCGTGAATAGCAGTGAATCATATAAGTTGGTTCTTAGTCCTAGGGCTTCAGCAGTCTCCATATCGAAGCATAAGTAAATGAATTCCCTATAAAATATTGTAGCGGCTATAACTGTGATTGTTGATGCGATAGCTAAATTCAGTAGGTCGGTGTTTGAGAGGAGCAGAAGATCACTTACCAAGTAGCTGTCTACAATCACCCTTCTATCTATTGGAAGATAGCTCCTTATAACCGCGTATAGCATCACGCTTACAGCAAGCGAAACGCTTAACATCATTCCTAGAGACTGCTGTCCACCCTTACTTGCACGTGATACAAGTATGGAGGTTGCTATACAGAACATTATCACGAAGAGGAAGGGATCCCCCAGACTTGGGATAAAGGTCTGAATTAGGACGCCTAGAGCTGCGCCGCCTAGGGCGGCATGGGAGATCTCGGAGGTTATATATAGGGATCCCCTTAAGAGCATTATGACTGAAATTGGCACTGAAAGCGACGCAAACAGTATTCCGATCAGCGCCCTTAAAACGAATGGATCAAGCATGCTTATCACCTAAGAATATGAAACGCTTTCCGTCCTTCTCAACAGTCCTTAAACAGGGGTAGAGTGGTTTCAGTTTTTCCTCGCTTAAAACGTCATCTGGCTCCCCATACATGCATATGTTTCTGTTTAGGACTAAGATCTTATCTGCTAGATCTCTTATTGGCTCAAGCTCATGCTCCACGAGAATTATAGTTCTTTTCTTCTCCTTCAGCATTGAGAGAACATCAAGAAGATTCTCTTGACTTTCAAAATCTAATCCAGCGAAAATCTCATCTAAGAAGAGTAGAGTTGGATCAGAGGCTAACGCCCTAGCTATTAGAACTCTTCTTTGTTGTCCCCCGCTCAGCTCATTAAAGAATGATTCCCACTTGTCTTCCATACCTAAGTATGCTAGGGCCTTTTTAGCTGATTCAACATCCCTCTTAGAGAGGAACCTTGGGAACCTTTTTCTTAATAGTATGCCCATTAAGACAACTTCGCTCACTTTCAGTGGGGTTTCATAGGAGATCTTGTCTTTCTGGGGAACGTAGCCCACTAGGCTTCTCAGTTTTGTGCTTTCCTTGAAGGGGTTTAATCCGAGAACCTCTACGCTGCCCTTAAATGGTTTAATAATTCCAAGCAAAAGTTTTATCAGCGTTGTTTTTCCAGCACCATTTGGCCCTAACACTAATATGAGGGATGGTTTATCAACTTCGAAGCTTACGCTATCCAATACTATTTGATTGCCTAATTTAACTGAAACATCCCTTACTGATATGATTGGCGCATTCATGCTTTAACTCTCCTTCTAACCAGTAAAACTGTTTCGAGAACTATTATGAGTAACGCTATGATTGAGACAAAAAGGTAAATATTGATTCCGCCCGGATTTGTTTTATGCTCCGAGAGGAGAGCATTATAAACTTGTCCAGCATTATAGTACATGATTGCATCATAGCGTTCTAGGCCGCTGGTGGAGATTGTTAATACGTACGCTATAGAGCAGCCGGTTTCCTCAGAAAGCTCTTTTAGGGCTTCTCGAATATTTCCCATTAGGAGGGCGGTGTCGGAAACAATTATGCAGGCATATTTTCCAGATTTGAAACCCTCATAGATTTTGCTCAGTGAATCTGAGCGTATGGTTGCTCCCTCACCTATGAGCGCTACGTCTACCTTTAAACCCATAGCTTCAGCAATATACTGCTCAGCGTAAAAGCCTACTACAACCCTTTTTCCCAACAAATTATATTTCTCTGAGAGATTACTAAGGAAATTTTTAAGGTTGGAAACCTCTTTCTCGAAGACTGCACAATTATATGAGAGCTCTCCAGAATATTCCGGCTTCAGCGCTAGCATCTTACTTTTTAGGGCTTTTGCTATGGTAACCGCGTTGTCCGGTAGAAGCCAGAAGCCGTGAATATTCCGTTCTCCTTCTATTTCAAGTATTTTGATTCCGCTTAGCTTGAGCAGGTTTACAGATATTGACTCCGGCTGAACTCCCTTTTCACCTGCAACCTGTCTAACGAGTTTTTCTTCCCATTCCATATGTCCTGTTATAACTATTAGATCGGCGTCTAATGCTCTTTTAACGGCATCTGGAGTGAGCGTAAAGCTGTGGGGTTCGGCGCCCTCTGGAACTATTGAATAAACTTCTCCAATATCACCAATTACTTCGGAGACGATCGGTCTGAGAATATCTATGGAAACCGCTACCTTTATTTTCTCTTCCTTCTGAACAGAGAGACCTGTAAAGGTGGTTAAGCCCATTAGGGTCATAATGACCATGGTTATGATCGTTTTCTTAAGCAACAGGAACCTCCTCTCGGTATATAGTTATTGTGGGGGCATTTTTCGGGGTGGCCTAAGGCTCTACACATGGAATCAACTACTTCTTCAGGTAAGTAGAGTTCGATTCTACTTGCGCATTCACATGCATTCTCTAGGTTAATTGAGAGAAAACGGTATACGTACGTCTCAAAGATTCTGTGGTTTCTGAGGATTCGATTTACTTCCTTAACTCCCCGTTCTGAGAGACTTACGCCTCTCCAAGGTTCCCTCTTAAGCATGCCTTTTTCGCAGAGTTTTTTGAGGATTTCGCTTGCGGTTGCGCATGAGACTCCCATGGCGTTTGCCACCTCGAGACTCCCAACAGTCTTTTTTCCTGAAGTTAGCTTGAAAACGGTCTTAAGGTACTCGGATTCTCTTTCGGTTAATTTTTTATGGGAATGTTTAGCCCTCTTAAATTTAGGCATACCCTAAATTAGGTTGAGCCTAAATTTAAACTTTTCTTGAACAATATTGTCATTTTTCCTTGTGAAAAATTGCGTTAACGGGACATTTTCTTTCACATTCTAGGCAGACTGCACAGTTTCTGGGATTTACGACCACAGGTATGTCATCCAGCCACTCTAACACACCGTAGCTGCAAACCTTAACGCATTCCTTACATCTAACGCATTTCTCATAATCTATTTTTATTTCTACTACCATCTTCCATCAGAACCGAAAAATCCATTAATTAGCAAAAAGAAACTAAATCTTTACAGCTTTTATGCATACGAAGCCCTTTTCTTTCGGGTCTTCAGATGGTTTTTCAATTTGAGGCTCATCATGAGGGGAGTAACTTAACGTAGACTTTATCATAACTACTCTAAAGGAATTTTTCTTTAGTAGCTGCTTAATTTCTCCTAAAGTGTAGAAGTGGGCGTGACTATAAAAGATGTGGCCTTCCCTAGCTTTTCTCATGTATTCTTTACCCCAGCTTGAATCTCTTGGAACTATGCAAACTGCGATTTCACCTTGGGGACGTAAAACCCTTCTTGCCTCCAGAATGGTTTTTTCCGGAGAATCAAGAAAGCATATAGTTACGGTTAAAAGTGTGAAGTCAAAAACTTCATTTTTAAATGGTAGATGTTCGCCTACCGCTCGGATAGGTTTAATCCCGCGGGCGGACGCCAGCTTAAGCATATTCGCGGAGGGGTCAACGCCTACATCAATAGGTGCCTGAGAATCTAGGGTTCCGGATCCAACGCCAATAGATAAGCCTCTACCGTTAAGTTTTAGAGATTTTATTACTTCAGCTTCGCATTTGAAGAGAATGGGGTTTCTCCAATACCAAGAATCGTATTTTTCGGCGTGTTCATCAAATACTTTATACGAGAAGAACCGCATGTTTTATGATTCTCCCATTTCGGGCTTATCACCTAAAGCCTTGAGAGGTTCAGTCTTAAAATTCATGTTAGAGGGGAATTTATAAATCCTTCTGGAGCATACGCTCCTTCAGCAACTCACTATGTTTAACGAATTGTATGATCCCGCGCTTCCCGTTTATCAGCCAGTCTGGATCTTCAGCCTCAAGTTTTTCAGCTTCCCCCTCTTTAAGGTCAACTATGATTTCACCCTTTAGAGTGCGTAGGATAAGTATGGACGTTGGGAAATAATAGACTATTTTTCTGATGGGAGTGGTGTAGGGCCAGTGGCGGTCGCTTAGGAGCCTTCTGTAATTGACGTCCCCCTTCAAAATCACCAGATCAAAGCGCGAGAGCTCCGTGTAAAGTGAACTTGGCATTTCGCAGAAGTGATATGGGGACGCCCAGAACCAGTCGGCTGATGTAGATATGATTCCTTCAGCTAATGCTTTTTCTATACGTTTTCCAAGGTCGCTTAAATTTGGATTTGAAGTTTTAATGAAGGCTTTTATGGTTTCCTGAAGATCTTTTGGCATTGCATCTGAAACGAAGAAGGGGTAGGGTTTCAGGTAAAAGGTTATTTTGTCTACCCAGTTATTTCTTAGGAGAAAGTCGGCTAAAAGTAAGTCGAAACCTAATTCCACTCCAACATTATCGTTCACGAAGGCAATCTGCGAGGGCGGTTCCTCTTCAAAGGCCTTTAGAATCTTTGGGAAATCGTTGATCAGCAGATTCTCTCTTTCTATCATCGCTTGCCTGCGTCTAACATCATCCGTAACGGTTAGGTTGCTGAGATCAACACGGTTACCCCATAAGCTTGCATGCAACAGATTCTCAAAACATAATTTCAAGTCTCTTATATTATTTAGCACTCTCATTGCGAGAGCTAAAATGGGCAAGCTTTCCTTTAGCTGTTTTCTTTTAAGTTTCTGGAATGGATCATGATTCTTTAGTGGTCCAGGCTGGAAGTATTCAACTGCCTCTAATAGACGCCTATAGAAGTAGGCTTCAGCGAAATACCATGGGAGCTCCAGCCATGTTCTACCCTTGAATTTAAGCCATACATTATTCCATTCCTCCACGTCTGGAGCATCTTCGGTTAAAGGCTGGATTGCGCCGCTAAGGATTTCCTCTTTAAAGCGGATCAAACGCTTAACGATGAGCAGCGGATAATCATTATCGTTGATTACTCCCTCTATTATGCGGGGTTTCCTATATAATATCGTCTTTTGGGCGAAGGAACCTGGCTCCGAGGTCATTAAGAAATCTGGAAGCTTCTCTTGAGAACCCATTTTTCCGTGACTCCTTTTAGCTATAATTTCCAGGTTTATCTCATATTAATGGCGACGCGAATTTTCCTTTTTTCAGCTATTTCACTATTCTGATTATTTTCTAGCATAAAGCCTTTTTTACGCACCCGTTAAATAATTTAGTTAGTTCATGATTATTAGGCTGATTATTAAATGTTTTTAGGCATAAATCTTAATCATAATTTATAAAATTCTAATAACGATGTTTTTTGGAAAAAATGCTTTATGATAACCATTTTTCATCTATTATTTTTGAACTACCCCCTCCCTAGATGCATAATACAAAGAAGAATGAATTACGTTTCCGCAATCATTAAAACTCTTGCAAATTTTTAAACGATCCCTAAAAAGCAGAGCGCAACAATTAGGGAGACTACACTAATGTTTAATCTCTGATTTCGCAGAGTTGAAGATGACACTATATTCTTGCGGTTACCTTCCGATCCACCGCTTAAGCTCTCTGATCCTTACTTCGATCTCTTCAATCTCAGCCTGAAGCTCTCTCTTATAAGCTTCCAGCATTGCTAGCTCTTCATTAAGTAATTCCGGAGGAACTTGAAGGGGCGATGGGAACATTAAAGGATAGGGTTGATACTCATAGCCGTATGCTGGATATCCGTATCCCATGTATTCCCATGGAAAATTAAACCAGGGCATAATCCAGTGACCGAAATATGTGTATGGATTCCATAAATATGTGAAAAACGGTGGATACAATGTGTTGTAACCATACATTTCCCAAGGGTATGGGATATAGCTAGGTAGGGGGTATGATCGTTGAGCGGGATACAAAGCTGGTTGTTGCGGGTATGGTGGCAGCCGCCATGTTTGTTGGGTTTGAGGATTAACTGGTTGAGGCATCGTTGTTATGGTTTTTGGCGTGAAGTTTGGGCAGGCGGGGCCGTTGGGATCTACGATGACGCCGCTTAATGTGCAGAATCCGTTATTAAAGTGAGCACATTCTTTATGAGTATGAGACCCAAAATTTGTCGGGTATTGCATTTAATCACCTTTTATGTGATTATGCACAAAATAATATTAAAATCTTTTGCAGAAAAATACGAAAGAAACTTTAAATTTTACGTGGAAGAACCGTTTCGTTTTCCTCTAGTTCTCTAATAGCTTTAAAATTCGTTCTCCAAGTTTTTGAGCTTCCTTCAG
>CAZWWD010000065.1:0-6366 GCA_964637155.1 uncultured Candidatus Bathyarchaeia archaeon | reverse complement strand
TGGTGGGCCGGGCCGGATTTGAACCGGCGATCTTCGCCGTTCCCTATGGATTAGCACAGTGTTTATAGCTTAAGCATGCTTTAACCATTTGTGAGGGCGACGTCCTAGCCAGCTAGACTACCGGCCCATTCCAACCTAATTTTAGATCCGGGTTTATCTTAAATAGTTTTATCTGTAAATGGTTTGACCGAATTTGTAGCCTTCATCATACATGGCTAATATGTTCCTTATGGGCGTGATGGGCTGTATGTTATGGCATGGTGCAAGTATGTATCCTCCGCCTTCCCCTAAGATGCGGATGTTATCTCTGACTTCCTGTCTAACATCTTTTTCCGATCCGAATGGAAGAGTTTGCTGATTGTCCATGCCGCCGTGAAAGACCACTCTATCACCGAACTCCCGCTTTAGCTCTCTTCTATCCATATCCTTGCATCTCCATTGGATTGGATTCAGTATGTCTATTCCCGCGTCAATGAAGTCTGGGATGATCCTTCTTATTGCCCCATCACTATGAAAGAAAACGTAGACGCCATTATGATGGGCTAAATCAATCATACGTTTCATACGGGGCAGAAAGAACTCTCTGATCTGACTCGGCGAATATAATAGGCCTGTCTGCGACCCAAAGTCTTCGGCTACATAGGAGAGCATAATTTTATCGGGGATCTGCTCGTAAATGAGCTTTGTGTTTTCATAGCAAAAATCGAAGAGCTTATCTAAGCAGTAATGCACAATATCCGGATGAAGAACCAAGTCAACGTACGCCTGTTTTTGCCCACGAAGATTTTTATATATTAGGAATGGTTCTGATCCGCCGCCTTGAATCGGGTAGTCTTCGTAACCGGCTATCTGCTGGGGGATAACCGAATAATCAAATAGGTCAACGGTCGGCCACTCATAGTTTTTCTTAATTTCCCCCAAGGTTTTATATTTGGCTAAAGGATGATATATGCATTCTCTGTAAACGCCTGACCCATAGCTGACATCTCTGTAGCGGCAACCATATATGTCTGAATCTTTAGGTATTGGTGGTCCAACATATCGTGGTGAAACAGTTATAACAGCATCTATGTGCAGCCGCTCATACATCTCCTTTAAACTCTTACATTTCAGATATCTCATGAGCATCTCCGTGACTTCAGGGGTACCCCAATAATCCATTGGAACTCTATCCGGTTTTCTCCCCCTTAAAACCGCAAGCCACCTTTCTCTAGGAGTCATTTCTTCCTCCACATCATTATTATGACTCAACATTTACATTCCCAGAAAGATGCGGATACTCTAATTCTAAGTATCAGTCCCCTTCAAGCTCCTCCACATTTTCTCTCACCTTTTCTATTGCCGATACTATGTCATCCATGTCATCCCTTGAGCCTAGAAGAGCATATTGTGGAAGCCATAAACCCTCATGGTAGCAGGCCCTCTCAGCAACCGGGGTCTTCACGCTAGAGTAGTCTACTGACTTACCATAGTAGGGGCATGAGAGAGGACACTTCTTGAAATGCTCTAAACAAGGCTCCTTGTAGAGCGGTTTAGAATAGCCTACGCTTGCAGGTATGCCCTCCGCCTGTAAAGCCTTTGCGATCACAAATTTTGAGGCTCCGCCGAAAGCTTCCGGGTTAATCTTGAATATGTAAAGGTGATAGGCATGTCTTGTTATGCGTTCATCCTCTTTGAGGGGGGTCACCCCATCTATTTTGGAAAGTTTACCACTTAGATAGCGGGCGTTTTCCATGCGCCTCTTGGTTTGCTCCTCGAATCTTTCCATTTGAACCAATAGTATGGCTGCCTGAAACTCGGTCATCCGATAGTTTGTTCCCGGAAGATGAAATTCGTACCATGATTTCTGGGGAAGCCTACCGCAGTTGTGCAGAGACCATGCTTTAACATATAGTTCCTTGCTGTTAGTCACTATTATTCCTCCTTCACCGCTTGTTATGTTCTTGCTTGATTGAAAGCTGAATGCTCCCATATCGCCTATGGCTCCAACTCTTCTTCCCCTCCATTCCGCTCCCCAAGCTTGGCATGCATCTTCAACTATGTGCAGATTGTTTTTCTTTGCTATTGATAGGAGAGCGTCCATGTCGGCGGGTCTACCCCCTATGTGAACTGGCAGTATAGCCTTAGTTTTATCCGATATTAAAGATTCAACGCTTTTCGGGTCTATTGTATATGTTTCCGGCTCTATGTCAGCGAAGACGGGAATGGCGTTCACATAGAGAACCGCCATTGCCGTGGCTATAAAAGTATATGATGGAACTATAACTTCATCTCCACATCCAATTCCAAGAGACCTAAGGGAGATTTCTAGGGCAGCTGTGCCATTTGTAACCGCAACTCCGTATTTAGCATGCTGGTAAGCTGCGAACCTCCTCTCAAACTCCTCTTTCCGTTTACCTCTCACACCCCAAAAACCGCTTTCCAACACTTCTTTTAGAGCTTTCAGCTCTCTACCATCAAACACCGGCCATTTTGGAAACGGTTTCTCCCTTACCGGTTTTCCCCCTTTAAGGGCAAGCTTAGCCAATGAATCCTCCACCCTAAGACTTAATAAAAGAGTTCTATGACTCTACATTTAAAATTAACTTTTAATTTTTTATCTGCTTCTAAGCGAAAAGGAAGGATTAATTTCTTATTTTTGCAAAAGAAATATAATTGCAAGAGAATATGCGATTCATTGGTGTTTAGATATGGTTGAGGACATTATTGAAGTTTTAAAAAACTATAAGATTATTGATTTATCCGCTAAGGTTCAGCCCAACATCCTGAAGGTTAATGGCGAGTATATACGTGGAGATCAAATCAGAAGGTTCAATCTACATCAGTTCATAAATGCTGAGGATAAAACGTTCATGCATTTCATCGAAGCTGAATCCCACATCGGCACTCACGTTGAGGGACCTTCACATCTTCGAGACGAGCTTAAATCATGCGCGGAAATCCCGCTCGAAAGATTCATGGGAGAAGCAATAGTTCTAAAGTTTGAGGCGGACACTCCCATAAAACCTGAACATCTTAAGAAAGTTAAAGAGGATGACATAGTGCTTATGTGGAGTCCCGGAGGCGCGTACATAACATCTGAAGCAGCTGAGTTTCTTGCTAGAAAACATATAAAGATGTTAGGTGTTCAGAATGTTCACCCGGAGGAACCAGGCCCGCAGAAGCTAATAACTCACATAAACCTCCTAGAAAATGACATACCTATCATTGAGGGACTAGTTAATTTAGATAAAATTAATAGTGAAAGGGTGTTCTTTATAGGTTTACCATTAAATATTGCCCATCTAGATTCTTCTTGGATAAGAGCCATAGCATTTGAGCCCAAAACATAAGATCGCCATCTTAATTTTATTATTGCCTTAAACCGTTTCCTCCGATTTTTCCAAATCCCCCATAATAAGCAAACTGACTAAGGATTCCAAGGAGTAAACCAGCATCAAATCATAAAAATTTTAAATCCATTATTTTCGATAGAAAGAACCCGAGGGATCCGATTGCTTGTAACGTGCGCTGGCATATTGGTCGCTGACATCATAGCAGCTGATCTACCAAAGATTTCCAGTCCGGGCGAACTTGTTTTCGCCCCGAATGGAATAGAAATTCACTTAGGTGGGCACTCCGGAAACGTCTCGATAGATCTGATAAAACTCGGCTTGAAAGAAGGATACGTTAGCTCAATAGGCGCTGTTGGAGAGGATGTTTTCGGACTTTTTCTTGAGAGAGAGCTGAAGAGGCATGGAGTAAAGACTCATCTTCAAAAGGTTTCTGATGTGGGGACATCCAAGAATTTAGTGCTTGTAGTTAAAGGTGAAGACCGAAGATTCCACGTTGATAATGGAGCAAACTGGTTTTTGAGTCCAGATTACATCCTGTCAATAGTGAGTGAGGAGAAGCCGATAATATTTTATGCTGGCGGAGTCGGCTTAACCGGAATACTTGATAAACAATTACCTGAAGTTCTCCAGAAAGTTAAGGATCTCGGCTCCCTAACTTTCGTTGATCCGGTTACACCTTACATGCATGGATGGGACTTCTTGTTTCCGGCGATGAAGTGGATTGATGTTTTTCACTGCAATAGGGATGAGGTGGAACAGATAACTGGGAGGAAAGATCCGTGGGAGGCAGGTAAAGTTCTTGTCGAGAAGGGTGTTAATTTAGTTGTTATAAGTCTTGGGGATGAAGGATTAATCGCTGAGACGAGAAATGAATTGTTTGAAATGCCGGCTTTCAAGGTTCCTGTTGTGGATCCCACTGGGGCGGGGGACGCGCTTTGCGCTGGAATAATGTTTGGTCTTCTCCAGAAAACAGGCTATAAACGACTCGATATAAGGAGCCTTTCAACCGAAGAGCTCACTGAAATACTTTTAATTGGTGAGGCGGCTGGAGCTGCATGCGTAACTATGGTTGGAACCACAACAGCTGTGACCGGAGAGAAGGTTGAAAAAATTCTCAGAGAGCAGGGTGAAGAGTTAAGACGCAATGTTAAGGTGTTTTCAGCCAAAAATTTATGAGCAGTCTGTTATGAAGAGAGAGACGCCTCTAGTTGAAGCTTATTGTATTAGAGTTCCAAAATATTTGGGTGAAAGAGCCATAAAAGCAGCTGACAAACTCGACCTTTTAAATAAGAATTTAAGAGTGCTGAGAGTGGGAGATTGGCTTTTTGTGCCGCTTACGGGGGAACCCGAGAAAGAAAAGCTGGCTACTCTTAAAAGGGAAATAAATCAGTTTGAGATATTAATCCAAGAGTTTCCTAAGCGAGAAAAAACTGTTAAAAGCATATTTGACGCTTTAGAAGGGAAGTTGCCGCAGCATCTCCTGGCGGCTCTCCCCCACTCAATAGACTTCATCGGGGAAGTAGCCATCCTAGAAATTCCGCGTGAACTCGAGGACTATAAGCGGCTTGTTGGCGAGGCGATATTACAGACCTTTAAGCGCGTCAAATCGGTGCTCGCCAAGTCCGGGGTAACCAGCGGGGTTTACCGTTTAAGGGAGTATGAGGTTATAGCCGGCTCAGAAGATACGGAGACAATTCATAAAGAGTATGGCTGCAAATACTATCTAGATCCTAGAAAGGTTTATTTTTCACCTAGATTATCCTATGAGCACTCTAGAGTTGCATCCCAAGTTAGGGAAGGAGAAACGATTATAGATATGTTTGCCGGCGTAGGGCCATTTTCAATTTTGATAGCTAAAACCCATAGGAACGTCACAGTCTATGCAATCGACATAAATCCTGAAGCCATAAAATATCTGAAAAGAAATATTCGCGCAAATAATGTTGATGGGAAGGTTATCCCGATTCTTGGCGACGCAAAAGAAGCCGTAAATAAAAGATTGCGGGGAATAGCTGACCGAGTTATAATGAATCTCCCGGAGAAAGCCATAGAATACGTTAATGCAGCATGCTCAGCCCTCAAATCCTCGGGGGGAATAATACACTATTATGAATTTGCTAGGGGAACAGATGCTGTAAAGAAGGTGAGAAATCGGATTATTGAGGCTGTAGGTAAAACCGGTCGAAATGTGGTGGCTGTGCTCTCGGAGAGAATCGTGAAGGAGGTTGCGCCTTTCAAGTGGCAAGTAGCTGTAGACGTGAAAGTCCAATAAAAGAGAAAAATTTTAGAGAACAGCGTCTCCTAGCGGAAAACATGGACTTAAATCCGCTTCACCCTATTAGCGGCAGAATATCTTCCATTATATAGTTTACGAATTCCTCCACTGAGCTTTTACTGAAAAGCGTTACTACACAGTTTCTTGTGACGCCTACAACCATACCCCTCTTCTGCACCTCGAAGACCACATACCAGATTTTCCCATGTCGAAGATACTCCTGATAGAGGCCTGTATCCGCAAGATCCACTCCAGCCAAACAGAGCTTTTCAACCCCCGGTATGTCAACATTATCGAACCATATTAGTTTGGTTGCCTGCGGATTTGATTCGTGAAGGGCTTTAAGTTTCTCATGGGGTATTTCAACCTCAAGTATAACATTTGGATTTATGAAGAGGATCCTGCTTAGCTTGCTTGCAACATAGTTTGTTAGGAGCTTCTTTATGCCCCGCGCTGTGGACGGCGCTAAAACAATCAAAAAGAATTTATCGTTAAATTTTTTGATCCAGAATGGCGATTCCTCCGTAGTTGGGGTTTCCACAATCTTACGCCTATAAACTCGGCTGCGAATGAAGTCTCTGCTAAATATTCCAGAGATCGAATCTCTCTCCATTTTTAAGTCTAGGATCTCTGAAACTAGGTTTATGGTTTCACCGTTAATCATCGTGTAGGGCTCTTCCTCTCGGAAGTTTTTAAGCTTCTGAAACGTGAAGAATAGGTTTACATCCTCCTTAATCTCGAAAATCTTTGCCGGCA
>CAZWWD010000064.1:0-6447 GCA_964637155.1 uncultured Candidatus Bathyarchaeia archaeon | reverse complement strand
TGGGCGATAGGGAACGCTTACGTATGCTTCAGAAATTGAGAAGGTTTGTGCCTAAAGAATAAAAAGTTTGGTTTGAGCATTTCGTCTTCTCTCATTTTTCTTGTATGTCCATAAAGATTATTAGATTCCTTTTGAAATAAGGAATTTAATAAAAACGGTTAAAGGCTTAGAGTGGCAGGTCATTGTCGTTTAAAAGCTGGCACATATATTTTGGTCTTTTAACTGTTTTTCTCCCGAGCTAAGGATACAGGTTCGGATGAAGTTGGAAAAATGGAGAAAATTTAAAGAAGAATTTTCATTCTTTAGTGGAAATTATTTGATACTTGTGGTTAGCTGGATTCTGATGGATTTCGCGGGGGAGATTCCGAGCACATACTTTTCAGATTACGTTTTGCAGCTTGGCGGGAGAGCCATTTCACTTGGAATGATCATGCTGGGCTCCATGCTCGCTTTAGCCGCCGTGCAGTTTCCAGGCGGATACTTAGCTGATAGGTATGGCAGGAGATGGCTTGTATCCACCTTTACGTTCGGCGTAGCGCTCGCCTATGTTTTTCATATGCTTGCGCCTAGCTGGCATTACATTCTTGTAGGAGAAATCGTTAGAAGCCTATGTCTTATCTATCAGCCAGCGTTAAACGCTATGTTCGCGGATTCTCTTCCCTCCAAGAAGCGTGGCATGGGCTTTTCAATAATAAATTTGATAATGAGCGTTTCAACAACTCCCGCTCCCGCAGTAGCCTTACTATTGATTACGCTGTTTGGACCCATACGGGGAATGAGAGTTGCATATGGAATGGTCGTGATTTTCTATTTGATGGCAGCGGCAATAAGGCTTAAGCTCAAAGAAACAATTAAGCATGTTGAGAAATTAAGCCTAAGAGATGCGCTTTCATCCTATCCTAAATCGCTTCGTGAAGGCATGGGAGTGTGGAGAAGAATCCCGGCATCAACATTCTTTCTTTTCATTTCACTCCTGATTTTTAGGTTCGCTTTCGCCATGTCAGGATCATTTTTCCTTATCTACGCATTCTATGTTCTGAAGATAGGTGGAGCACCGAATCCTTCTTTGCCTTCAAATGTTGATCCGGCGTTGCAGCTGGCAAGAGAAAGATGGGGATACGTTAACATAGTATTGTTCATAAGTATGATACTCCTCTCGATTCCTATTGGACAGATAATAGATAAGGTTGGGAGGAAAAAACCTCTAATCTTTTCGGGAATAATCATGGTTTTAGCCATTCTTCTTTTCGTATATGGCAATTACATAACGCTTTTCGCATCAATGATCATGTTTGGAGCCGGACAGCTTCTAGGCTTCTCGGCCTTCCAAGCATTATTCGCTGATCTTGTTCCTAAAAAGCTACGTGGAAAAGCCACCGGTTCAATGAATTTCTTCACTTATATTTTTATGGCGGTTGGCGGTTTAACAGGTGGCTTACTCTACGATAAAGTTTCCCCTCAGACACCGTTTTTGTTAACGGCTTTCCTAGCGGGATTATGTACTCTCATAATGTTTTTTGGAGTGCATGAACCGAAACCGGAGGATCGGGAAGAATAAAAATATTATTTTTAGGAGGAATCAACGTGAGGAGACCGTGCAAGCATTTAAACTCAAGATACAAATTTTCTGGTTATGGCTTCCAGTATTTTTTCGGCGCATTCTTCTGGGTTTAATTTGTCTGAGTCAACTATAACTTCCGGGTTCAGCGGTTCTTCGTAGGGGGCTCCTAAACCTGGAACTGTTTTGCTTTCGCCAGTAAATGCTTTGACATAGATGTTTCTGGGTGCACCATAGGAGTTTGCGCCACGCTTAGACTCCCTCTCTATGCATACTTCTATTGGGCATCTAATGTAAGCCTCCATAAAATGTTGAATTTCACGTCTAGCTTTGTCTCTATATTTCCTCTTATTTCCAGTGGCATCAATAATTACGTTTACTCCGTTATCTGTGAGTAGCCTAGCTACATATACGAGGGTTCCATAAACAATGTCCCGCTCCTCCTCAGTATATTTCGGGTTAGGCGTCATAACCTTACGTAAAGCATCGGAAGAAAGAATTTGTGCATGTAAACCTAGCGAATTAAGTTTCTCCAGTAATGTATGGGCGATTGTGGATTTTCCGCTTCCAGGCAAACCTGTAATCCAAACACACCATCCTTTGTTAGGCATGCCTCTCTTCCCTTTTACGGTATAAAATCACTAATCCATATATTCCGTGAAATCCTATGGCTAATCCTGCGAAGGAGGATGATAAAGCAAAGATTGAGAGAATAAATGATTTCTCTAAAATACCCACTACCGTAAAGAATGAAATTAAAAAACCTACTATTAATAGAACTGCCCCAACAATTATTTCAATATGTTCTGCTTGCATTCTATTCATAGAGCCAACACTTTACGTAGTGATTTTTACTAACCTCAATTATAGGCGGCTCCTTAACATCGCATAATCCCTTCATGAAACTTGGGCATCTGGGATTAAATCGGCAACCTCTAGGGGGGTTAATTAGGCTAGGCGGTTCGCCGGAAGGAACCTCTTTAATTATGAATCGATTTGATGGATCTGGATCCGGTATAACATTAAGTAACGCCTTTGTATATGGATGCATTGGGTTATCTAGAATCTCTCTGGTTTCTGCACTTTCAACTATGTGAGCGGCATACATTATGTTGATTCTATCTGAAAAGTATCTTGTCGTCGATAGATCATGGGTGATATATATTATGCTCAGATGGTATTTTTCTTGGAGATCCTGCAAAAGTTTAAGTATTTCTATTCTAACTGAAGCATCTAACATTGAAACAGGCTCATCCGCGATTATTAATTTAGGCTCTAAAATTATGGCTCTAGCAATAACCAATCTTTGTTGCTGGCCTCCACTTAGCATATGCGGATATTTGCCGATGAAATCCTCGATCGGAGTTAATTTAACTCGCTCTAGAGCTCTATGAATCCTTTCCTCTCTTTCTTCTCTACTTCTAATCTTATGTATTATTAATGGCTCTTCCAGAATTCTTTTAACCGTCATGAAGGGCGGTAGCGCGCCGAATGGATCCTGCTGAACTAGACCGGTTTCTCTCCTATACCATCTTAGCTCCTTCCATTTTAGATGGGTTATATCTCTTCCATCAAAGATTATTTTTCCATCGGTTGGCTCATATAATCTGAGGATGGTTTTGCCTAGTGTTGTTTTGCCACAGCCGCTCTCCCCAACTATAGAAATAGATTCGCCTCTACCGAGAGATAGGCTCACTCCGTCAACAGCTTTTACATAGCCTTTTCTGCCGAAAAGTCCCCTCTTAATCTCGAAGTATTTCTTTAGGTTTTCAACATAGAGTAGCGGCTCGCTCATAGCTAACCCTTCTCATAAAGCCAGCATCTAACGTAGAATCCTTCGCCTATAGGGATTATCGGGGGATCTTTATTGCATTTTTCGAAGGCAAAGGGGCATCTTTCAGCGAACCTGCATCCTTTGGGCGGATTTAAGAGGCTTGGCGGCGAACCTGGTATGAAATCCAGTTTTTTGTCCACTCTGAGGGTTGGGACGCTGTCCATTAGCTTTTGGGAATATGGATGCTTTGGATCCTTATAGAAAACATCTGCACTGTTAAATTCAACTATTTGACCAGCATACATCACTGCAACCTTGTCCGCTAGTTCGCTGGACAAGCTGACATCATGGGTTATAAATATCATGCTTAAATTCAGTTCTTTTTTAATAATCTTCAGCAAATTCATTATGTTTGCTTGGGTTAGCACATCCAGTGAGGAGGTCGGCTCATCTAGAATCATTAATTCAGGATTCGTCAGCAGGGACATAGCTATGATCACCCTCTGCTTCATTCCACCACTCAACTCGAACGGATAATGATTTATGAAATCTTCACTTATACCAATTCTCCTTAAGGTTTTCGCAGCTCTCTCGAGGGCTTCACGTTTATCCACTTTTTGATGTAAAACAAGCGGCTCAATCATCTGCTCCCCTATTTTAATAACTGGATTGAGAGAATTTAACGCGGCCTGCGGAACATATGTAATTTTTGTCCACCTAATCTTTTTTCTGAAAGTTTCTTCGTCTAAATCCATTAGATTTAAATTATTAAATAAAACAACACCTTTATAAACTGACACATTTCTAGGCAGTAATCTTATTATCGACTTTGCTAGAGAGCTTTTCCCACAGCCAGATTCGCCGATTACTGCAACAGTTTCACTCTTAGACAGAGAGAATGAAACGTTATCGACGGCCTTGACTTCGCCTTTTAGAGTTTTATAGTACATTACTAGACTTTTTACATTAAGATGCTCCTCAGCCATCTACATCTCCTTCAATTTTGGATTAAATATTTTATCTAGTGCGAAGCCGAGCATAGCGAAGCTTAATGATGTAGCTGCTAGCATTATGGATGGCTCTAAAACCCAGTAATACAAACCTTTATATAATGCACCATTAGTGTATGCATCGTCAATTATTTTTCCCCATGTCGGAGCTAATGGGTCACCTAAACCGAGTATTGCCAGCGCGGCCTCTAGGAAAACGAAGTCTGCCACTGAAAGAACCATTGAAGGTATGATTGTAGGTAAAACCTTTGGGATTAAGTAGTAGAATATGATCCTGAGGTTGCTGGCGCCGTATGCTCTTGCAGCTTCCACGTAGGGAAGCTCCCTGATTTGCAGAAACATTGCTCTATAATTTTTAACGCCACCGCCAAATATGGTGAGTCCAATAATTATTAGCAGTAATACCCATATATTAAAGCTATAAAGCGTGGAGATCATTATCAAGATGGGTAAGAAGGGAAGCACCATAAAAACTTCGGTGATCCTCTGTATAAGGGCGTCAACGCTTCTTCTAAACCATGCGCTAACGGCGCCAATAAACATCTGTATTAATGCTATTGAAACTGACGCTGTTACGCCAAAGGATAACGCTATTGGGGTTCCCCATAGAAGCGCGATCCCAAGATCTCTTCTTAGATGATCTGTGCCCGCCCAACCATACACCTTGCCATATACAACCAACTTTACATCTAGATTTACATTAGTTTCAAACACTATTCCATCTATCCAGAGCCTATAGTTTCCCTTCATCACTCTAGCTGTATCAACATTGCATATGGTGTCGTCTTCGCGAGCAAAGAGCAGTATTGTAACCGGCACATTATAATTTATAGTGCTATTAATTTCTCTTGAGATCATATTTCTGAGGCTTCTGGCCAATTTATCGTCGCTTGACATGTAGTATCTATCCTCCCTAGAAATTAAAATGGTATTCAAGATTATATCTTTACCATCTGGTTTAACCCAGTGGATTGTTAATTGCGGCGCTGAAGTGTTAAAGTTCGATTTGAAAAATAGGTTTATTTCGCTTGGAAAATCATCGTATTCGTAGTTGAAGGAGAATTCTATCTTAATTTTGCTGAATTTTTCCGCCACTGGGATGATTGCTTTAGATACGCCTGATTGCGGCTTCTCTGTATTTAACACTATTGTTTCTGGCAGTTTTTTAAATGAAAAAATGTTTATCCAAGATGGCATAGCGTTACGGGGATTATCTAACCAATGTTGTTCACCAGCTCTCCAGAGTTCAGTAGCTCTACTATAAGGTATGGCAAAAATTGTGTAGATTGATATGATGATTAAAATGAGTATTATTGTTAATCCGGCTAGAGCGGATTTATAGGCAAATAATTGTTTTATGGACTGCTTAATCCTCGGCAACGTCATGTACCTCCAGCTCTAATTCTTGGATCTAAAATTGCGTACACAATTTCTAGGGCGAAAACCGTTGTGGCCAGCATGTAAGCATATATGACTACGAGCCCTACCAGCACTGGCGTATCAAATATTACGGAGGCTGTGTAAAACAGGCTGCCTATTCCAGGCCAGTTGAAAACCCTTTCAGTAATTATTGCGCCCATCCACGAAGAGATCAAAGTTAGTGAAAAATCCGTTATTATCGGCGGAAGTGTAGGTCTAAGTATGTATCTTCTTTGAATTAATCTTTCAGGTAAACCTTTAGCTTTTGCGAGCTCCACGTAATCTTCACTCGAGAACATTAGGAAGAATGTTCTTCTAACATATATGTTTATGAAGGAATATGCTGTGAGCCAAGATAGGATCGGTAAAATCATATGTTTCAAAACGCTTAGCGCATATGCTAATCTATCTGTTGGTGGAGGCACATCAACCATTCCACCGTATGGCAATAGCCTTAGGAATGATGCGAATATTATTATCAGAAATATCCCGTAGAACCATCCTGGTAGGGAGGATAGTGGAGCAAGTAGGACAGATATTTTATCTGAGATGCTACCATATCTTCTAGATAGAAATAGACCAGCAAATAGGCCTATAAAGAATAGGATAAGCTGCGTTGTTGTGAATAAGAGCACAGTATTTGGCAGTCTTTCTAAGATTATTATGCGAACGCTTCTTGATCCGCT
>CAZWWD010000063.1:0-6462 GCA_964637155.1 uncultured Candidatus Bathyarchaeia archaeon | reverse complement strand
GCGAGTCCTATCTGAGAAATCCCCAAAATTTAGAAGCGTATGGAACACCGTTATTGAAACCGAACAGGTAGGTGTTGAAAAAGTTTATAGGATGATTAAGGAAGGTAAAATGCCTTGGTTAACAGCGTACTAGGCTCCTCAAAAAAGAAAAGACTGCTCTTAACTCTAGTTCTCTCTTCAACGGCAGTGTTCTCCGCTTTTTCATTAATCACTAGAAGAGACATGCTTTCAATCCTATCAGTACTGATATCATCATGCTCACTCATTGTAATGCTTTTCCTTTCCCGTTATGGAGCGCTATCTAGAGGATCCCGCGGAAAAGTTGATGAGAAACTAATTTTATCCATCCTTCACATGTATGTTGTTTCTCAAGGTGAGGTGGGACCAGACCAGCTTGTCGGCTCGATTGCAAAAATGAAAGAATATGGATATTATAGCCTAGTATTCAGTAAGATATCGGAAATAGCTAAGAAGTTTGGATACGGCTTCGCTAAGGCAATGTTACATATGGCTAATCTTGTGAAGCCCCCTTTAAAGGATATTCTCATAAGATGCACGGAGGCTCTCTCCAGCCCGGAGCCAAAGGAATATCTCGAGCTAGAAAATTCAACTCTCTTTGAGGAATACTCCGGACACTACGGTCGGCTAATAGAAGGAATAAGAACTATCGGCGGCGTTTACGGAACACTTCAAAGCGTCTCTATTTTCATAATAATGACCCTAGACATTATGACTGTTTTCATTAACGAACCCAACATCGTGTACTATTCCTACTTGATTTCCTCCGCTACAATAGGAATAATGTTTCTTGGCTTAAGAGCTATTATACCAAAAGAATCTCTCGTATACATTGATAAGGAGAACCCGCCAAATCTGTATAGACTGTTTAGGTTTTCCGCATTAGCCGCATTACTGATGATTTTTCCCGCAGTATACGTGGGTTTATCAGCTAGTCCCTCAATTGGCTTTATGATCTTCGGCGCTTCATTGATGCCGGCAGGATTACTTGCTTACAGACTTGAATCCTTGGTTACTAAAATAGACGAGTACTATCCAACGTTCATTAAAGCACTATGCGAGAATATGGCTTCAACGTCGAGCATAAGAAGCGCATTATCTTATGTTCTCCGCATGGAGCTTGGACCCTTAAGAAGACTGCTAAAAAGAACTCTTGCGAGGGTCAAACTTGGAATAAGAACCGAAAAGGCTGTAACCCTCCTATCTTCTGAATCAGCCTCCTATCGTGTTTACGTCATGAACCGAATGCTTCTGGACTCCATAAACTGTAGCGGCGACCTGATGGAGGTTGGAAAAATTCTGGGAAATGCATGTATAAAATTTCTTGAATTCAGAAAAAGAAGGATCTCCGTAGCTAAAAGCTTTAAAACCGTTATTTTCATTCTTCAACCCATAACCGTCGCTTTACTCGTAATATTAACATACTTATGTAACTTTTTCTCCCAGAGCCTAGTTTCCCTACCCTACTTCACCTTCGGGGAGATCCCCCTTCCCGTCGTTGAAACCGGGAACGTCTTTATGATCCTTTTTATAACCGCTTTGAATGCTCTTGCACTTAGAGAAGCCGAGGGAGGTTTCTGGGGAACCAGCCTCTTTTACATAGGTCTCCTACTAGTGTTAAGCGGAGCTTCATGGTTTGCTGGCGAAAAATTGATGGATATGATGTTCGGTCAAGTGCTAGAAGGCTTCGAAGAGCTGATAACAGAATGGTGACCGGAAAACTTTTACTTCAGTGAGTAAGAATCCTAAGGATCTAAATAAATGTTTCAGAAGTTTCTTGGCCGCTTACTTAGATAAAAGCGGAAAACATCCTTACTTCCACATCTCCATATGCTCCTTCACGAGAAAGAAGATAAATGAAGGATAATAACGGATGGACCATATCTTTGTGGAATTCATGTTTTTAGTTCAAAAACAAAAAATAACGTTGCCTACCTATCGTTAATTCAGTGTGTCTTAAAATGGAGAAGCTCACCAAAGTAAGAGTATGGTCAGTTCAGGAAGCCCGAAGCGCTTTAAAATCCCTTAACACAATAGAAGAGAGCTTAATGAAGTTTGGGCTCTCAAGAAACGAATCCAAAATATATCTTTTCTTAGCTAGAGCTGGAGCGAAAAAAGCTAAAGAAATATCAGATGCACTTTCGCTTTATAGAACTGAAACTTATCGAGCTTTAAAAAATCTGGAGAAAAACGGTCTAATTCTCTCTATTTTTGGTAGGCCCCTCAAATTTAAGGCTGTTCCACTTGAAAAGGCGGTAGACTTTCTAATAAAAATGAAAAAGTTGCAGATAGAAAGGCTTAAGCAAGAGAAAAAGAAAATGATTGATATTTGGCAAAGAATTCCTAAATTTGAAACCGAATATGGAAACAGGAACGAAGTTTTTCAAATGCTGGAAGGAGACGGGCAGATCGCTTTAAAAATAGATGAAATACTGGATAGGTCAAAAAATGAGATTTTTATTTATGCTTCAGAATTTCTTCTTAAAACGCTTTATAACACAGGATTAACCGATAAATTAAAGGAAGCCTCCATGAGAGGAGCTAAAATAGCCATCTTAACCAGCGATTCTCCAGAGGTTCTTTTCTTTCTGAGGAAATTGAGATCCGATAACATTAACTTCAAAATACTCCCGCGGGAAAAATCTATGGATTCAACAATTAATATGCGGCCCTTGTTCTTCCTAATTTCCGACGGAGAAGAGTTGCTATTGCTTTTGAGGGGAAGCAGTTACCTGAGTAAGAGGAAGAAATTAAACAGTAAAGTGCTCTGGACAAACTGTTGCGTTCTAGTTAAAACGTTTCACTTCCTCTTTTTAGAGTTAGAAAAATATGCTTGGTAGGTAATCAATAGTCTCCTATATTTATTGGGTTATTCCAACCAGACTTTCCCTCTTTTAACAAGCTCCTCCCGCAGTTTTTCATCAAAGAAGACTACTATTGCCCCATAAATTTTCTCCTCTTCCTTCTTGAAGCATGTCTTGAAAACCACAGCCTCCTTACTCTGTAGACAAAGGTTCGCCAAGAAAACATCTAAAACCGCGTCAAATATGTCTACAACGTGAAATGGAGGAGTCGACAGTAACTCTAATTCAACGAAATCGGATATTGCGCTTAGAAATGCCCCTAACACTATGTTCCCAAGCTCATCGATAGCGGACTCCTTCATTTCCTCATCTAATTCATCTAATCCGAAAGCATGTTTAGCCATTATTGAAAGCATCTTATCCGCCTCTCTTCTGTCGAAGGCCAATAGAATATTGCAGCCATGATTTTTCTGTAGCGTTTTATAGATTACTACTGATGGCATTTCATGTAGCCCTAATACTTCTGGGACATCTTCAGGTTGGACTACATATATTTCTGGAAATGTGATAGATATTTTCTGTCCGAGGAGATCTGAAAGCGCGGTTGCAGCATGCCCTGCCCCTATACTCCCTATTTCTCGAAGCATCTCCATTTCTATCTCATTTTCTTCAAAATCTTTTTCACATTCTCTTTTATTCTCATCGTTCATAATTCCTTCTCCCCCTTATTTATTGTGTTCACTCTCATAATACCGGATCCAACATCAAATTCAACAATTCTACCGTGATTTCCCCCAACATCTTCAGCCACTAAAGGAACGCTGAGCTCAGCCAGCTTCTTCTTAACAACCTCAGCATTATTTCTTCCAATGTTTAGGATTGGATGAGTGAACATAGGAAACATGTTCGCTCCTCCAGCCATCTTAGCCCTTATAAACTCCTTTTTCGCTCCTCTCGAAATGAGCTTGGATAGTAAGGCGGGAACGGCCTTATCAGCGTATCTTATCAGCATATCAAATTTTTCCTCCTTGCTATGATCTGCTTTCCGCGGAAGTACTATGTGAACCATGCCTCCAATCCTATTTATTGGATCATACATGCAGAGGGCTATGCATGAGCCCACAGTTGTTGTAATAACCGTTGGGTTTCCTGCAACGAGCATCTCAGCCATCCCTATCCGCACCATCTTCTTTTTATTCTCGCACATCCCGCTTCCTAATCCTTTTATTTGAGTTTAAAGTTTTCACGTATACTTTGAAATAACCTCAAGAACCTTCACCGGGCGAAACGGCTTTACAACGAAGTCCTTAGCCCCAATTTTTAGCGCTTCAGTAATAAGTGTTTGCTGACCCATTGAACTGCACATGATGACTTTAGCTTCAGGATGCTCCTTCATTATTATTTTTAGCGCATCAAGCCCATCCTTTGTTAATTTTCCAGGAGGCATCACTATGTCCAGAAAGACAAGATCCGGCTTATACTTCTTGTACATCATTATTGCCTCGTCTCCGTTGCTCGCTTCAGCTATAACCCTGTTGCCGCTTTGGAGAATTATTTTCTTAAGAACCATTCTCATGAAGGAAGCATCATCCACTATGAGTACTGAGGCCATAATAGAGCCCTCTCAAGCCCTTTTAGTCTCGAATCAATGATTCTAGAGTTGTAAAAAATTAATAAAAGCTAGTCTGTAAAGATTTTTACTTACAACATTTTATTTTATCCGCAATGAATAAAAAGGTAGGAAACTTGGTCTGAATGATTCTTTTCTTTTCAAACGGCGCTTGACAGGCTGGAATGAGCTGTGATCATGAAATACGGTAGAACTGAGGAATACGGGTTTGAAGCGTTGAAAAGAATAATTTTTAAAAAATTGGGATTAGACTGCAACTACTATCGAGAGAACTATCTGCGAAGAAGAATAGACTTAAGAATGAAAAAATACGGATTAGAAAGCTATTGGGATTACATAAAACTTCTCCGAAGTAGCGAGAAGGAATGGCCCCTCCTAATAAAAGATTTAACTGTAAATTACACAAGCTTCTTCAGGGATCCTGATGTCTTCTTTTATTTTAAAACAAGAATATTGCCAAAGCTGGCGAATAATAAGAGTGTTATAAGAATTTTAAGCGCTGGCTGTTCAAGCGGAGAAGAACCATACACAATAAGCATGATTATAAACGAGGTTCTTGGATCAACGATCAATAATTACTTGATTTCTATATACGCTGTGGATATTGATGATTATGCATTAAAAAAAGCTATGCTAGGAGAATACGAAGCGAGAATTGTGGAAAAGCTCAGTAGAATATACATTCAGAAGTACTTTGAAAAAATCAATGGAAAATATAGAATCAAAAATTGCGTCAGGCGTTTAGTGCACTTTAAAAAAATGGATCTAACACAAGGGATAAAATATCGAAACCTAGATGTAATTTTCTGCAGAAACACCTTCATATATTTCTCTGTGGATGCCCAAACCAAAATCTGTATGGATTTTTATGAAGCCTTAAACCGTAATGGATACTTAATTATTGGGAAAACTGAGCTTCTCCCGGAAAAAGTAGCAAAGAAATTCGTGTGCGTTGATATGGAAGCAAGGGTCTTCCAGAAAATCTGAAAACTTGTCTGTAAAAAAAGATACTCATCACTTCTTAAATATTCTTTCCAACAGATTTTTCTCCAAAAATAGGAAAAGAAAAGGAAGGAGGGGGAGAGATGTCTCAACGTAACAAAGGAGAAGAAATTCTCCGGAGCGGTAGAAGCCAAAGAAACGTAGACTCGGCCACCCTTTCAGAAGCCATGAAAAGCATACAAACACTCATAAAGCTAATAACTGAAGCCAGAAATTCTGCGACAAACCTTAAAGATTACGCTGCTAATGCCTCTAAGGTTTCAGATCAGCTCTCAGCAAACATACAGCAGCTGGCTACAGCCTCTCAGCAAGTCTCCGAGGGTGCGCAGAGACTATCAAAAATCGCTGAGAACTCAGCGAAAAACATGAACGCTTTATCCACACTCTTGAATGAGACGGCCAAAGCCTCGCAAATAGTGAACTCTACAACGCAAGAAGCCTTAGAAAAAGCTAATCACGTTGTTGAAATGAATTCTAAGGCGACTGAAACAATCCGTAATGTTACGGCTAGAATAGGCGAGGTCCTAAAATCCGTTGAAAACATGATGTCCACAATTGAGCGAGTGGGCAAACTTACAGGGGCAATCGCTGATGTTGCAAGCCAGACAAATATGCTTGCGCTGAACGCGGCTATAGAAGCCGCTAGGGTGGGGGAGGCTGGAAGAGGATTCGCTGTTGTTGCAGACGCCGTGAAAAACCTTGCGGGACAAACAAAAGAAACAGCTGGTGAGGCTGAATCCTCAATTAGAGAGATTAAAGAGGCTGGCGCCTCAGTTCTAAACATAGCCCGACAATCCAATAAAGAAACGATTGAAGGCATGAACGTAATCCAAGCAACTATTGAAAGTGCAAATCAGATACGTGATGCCGTTAAAAATGTTGCGAAAATCATGGATGAGCTTAACTCACAGGTTCAGCAGGGAATGGCAGCGGCGAAAGAAGTTGTCAAGTTGGTGGATGAAGTTTCAAGCGTTGCACAGGAAAGTGCCTCCGCTGCCGAAGAAGCTT
>CAZWWD010000062.1:0-6560 GCA_964637155.1 uncultured Candidatus Bathyarchaeia archaeon | reverse complement strand
ATGCGCTTGTATGTTTGGGTTGAGGTGGAATTTGATGTGTTTTCATCTTATTTTGTGGGGGTAATTAATAATTTATATAAGGTTGGATGGGGGGATAAAGTATTTTTGTTGGAGGATGGTTTCATGGCTGAGGGGGAAGTGAACTTAGCTGGTCTTACAAGGAGGGTTTCTAGGGCGATCTTTAAGGTTGCGGTCTATATAGTTGCTTATGTGGCTGCGTCAGCGGTGGCTCAATACTTGTTTACGGATTTGTTTCCAAAATACAATTTGAATCTTCAGGATTACCTCACTTACGTGCATCTTTTATTGGCTGTTGCTTTCGGCTACCTGATAGTTAATGGGATTGCAACGTTTTTCTACTGGACTATGAGGGCGAAGTATGATCATGCGACAGCTGCCGCTATAAGGAATGCTGTTCGAATAATTGGGGTTGGCGCCCTCGCAGCCTCCATCGCCGGTGGAACAGCTGGCGGAGCGGCTGGAACAGCCCTAGGCGGTTTTATAGGTATGGTTATAGGCTTCGCCACTCAGCGCGTTCTAGGTCAGGCTGTTGCGGGACTATTTGTTTTGGTGGCGAGGCCATTTAAGATCGGTGATAGAATAAGTGTGGGTGGGGAGGAGGGCGTAGTTGAGGATGTGGCAACCCTGTTCACTAGGATAATTAAGGATGATGGAACCATAGCGCTCATACCGAACAACACGGTGATCGGAGGGAAAATCCTAATAAAACCTCCTAAAAAGAAGTAATTTTTTATTGTTATTGTTAAACCTTGTTTTTCCACATTTAGCCTCTAGGCTACTGTAGAGCTGGGAAAACCAAAAGTATATAATCTAGATGGGACAAAGAGTATGCCATAGTGAATTGAGAGTAATTGTGATGGGAGAATCTGTTGGAGTAAAGGTTTCAGGAATTGTTCAGATCAATACCTCCTATGGTCCGACGCCGGCTCTTCTTCTCGAAGATGATAAAGAAAGGGTTTTGGTGATGCTTGTGGGCGGAGCTGAAGCGTTGTCTATAGCCGCCGCCGTTAGAGGCGTTCAGCCGCCGGTGCCAAACACCCATGACTTCATGATGAAGGTGCTTGACGAGGTAAATGTTAGGGTTAAGAGGGGAGAGATTTTCGGCCTAGAATCAAACAGGTTTTTGGCGCGGCTCATCATCGAATCTAGGGAAGGTGAGGCAGCGGTTGAAGGCAGGCCAAGCGATATCATAGCGCTTGCATTGAGGGCTGGCGCAAACGTATATGCTACGGAAGATGTTATGAGGGAAGCCTCAATAGAGAAATCTGAGCTTTTGAAGGAAGCTGAAGAAGCAAAAGAAACTGAAAAAGAAAAATCTTAGGGAGAAACTGAAGGATCATCTGGAATGCCGGCTAAAGGATTGGGGGATACGCTTAAACACCCTTCTTCTCCATTATTTTTTTCGGCATATTAAAGTTGCAATTGAAAAAGTGGAGATTTAGGCTTCATTATTTCAGAGCGGAGCTTAATCTTCAGGTTTTCCCCCATACTCCTCGTAGCTCACAATCTCCTCCAGCTTCTTACGTCTCCTAGCTAGGTTGAGGATTCTGCTTTTAATGTCAAGTTTTCTACGCGGATACCCTAGAGCAAGTAACGCTACTACGCAATACTCTTCGGGGATCTTCAGCAGCTCCTTAACTTCCTTCTCGTTGAAGCTGCCGATCCAGCATGTGCCCAGTCCCTCTCCCGTCGCCGCTAGAACCATGTTCTGCATGGCTATGGCGACGTCAACCCTATACCATTTTGGGGAGACCTTATGGTTTCCGCATCCAACTATTACAACCGGAGCCTCCCTGAGAAACTTTGCGAAGGGAGCCTGCGACAGTTTCTCCCTTTTGCTTTTATCCGTTACAACTATGAAGTGCCATGGCTGAAGGTTCATGGCTGAGGGTGCAAGCCTAGCTGCCTCCAAAATCTTCTCCAGCTTTTCTTTTGGTATGGGTGTCTGCTCATAGGTTCGAACTGAACGCCTTACCTGAATAGCCTCAAACACATCCATCGCCCTAAATCCCCAAAAAATAAAGTTTATAACAGATAGCCTTTTTTACTTTTCACAGCGCTACAGAGACTTAAAAAGTTATTTGCTATAAACTTTCTCTTTTAGAGAGGAGCGGCGCATATTGGGGGAAGTATGCTTCTATAGGTATGCAGCCATCGTTAAGAATCTGCGTGGAGTAATATACTGGAAGGGCGAGTCTAAAGATAAGCTTGACTGGCTTCTCTCAAGGTTCAAGTATAGAAGCCTAGGGGTTCCACCATCATTACCCGGAAAGCTACCTGAAAGAAAGATCCTGATCAAACTGGCCTACCCGGCTCAAGCCGTTATGGAAGCCGCCAGCCTTCTCTCAGATTTCATGCCTCCCCAAGCGGCTGAAGCACTCTGCCTTGCATCCGCATATGTAAGCCCCATAATGGTTGTTGAGGGACTAGAAGATTTTAGAGAAGCCGTCATAAAAACCGTTAGGACATCCGCCAGCCTAGATGAAAGGGGATGGCGGCTTCACATGCGCATAGCAAACTATACAACCCTAGATTTCTACGCATGGTCCACCGAAAACGCCCTGAAGGCTCTTAGGGGGAACCGTTTGATTGAGGCCCTGCGGGAAAGAGCTCAGAAGGCTGCTGAAGACGAGAAAAGATATTGGAGGCTTAAGCCGGGGGAGGGAAAAGTCTTCCTAGCCTACCTAGATCCCTTGAAAGCTGTGTTCAACGCTGGGCTGAAGGATGAGTTCCTTAGATTAGGGGATGATGTTGCGTCGGCGCTCGGAATAGTGGCGGCAATATCTATCTAAAAATGGAAATCTTGTCTGTAATATTTTGCGAGCTGATCGCATCTGTTCCGGATAAAGTAGGAGGACCTAATTTTTACATTTCCCTTTAGGAAAATGTAAAATTCTGGTTTTCTAGAAAAGTGGGGGAGATGTATGGATTTCCCTCTTAGACTTTTCTGGGTCTAGGTCTTGGATGGCCGGGACATAGAATGCTGTGGATTCTCCATTTCGCCTCTTCAATCTCAACGTCTCTCATAATCTGCTTCACTAAGCTTTCAATGAGTCCCCTCTGTTTCTCAGTTAGATCCATTCTATCGAAGCCGGCCTCCCTGCTCTTGGCCCTATACCAGCTACATTTGCCTTCGCAGACATATTTGTGAAGCATTCTTCTAGCTTCGCTCCAGCCTACCCCCTCAACCTCTGAAATACGGGTAATTATTTTGTTCACCCTGCTTCTTTCCGATTCAAGCTCACTCATATAGCATTCACAACCCGCAGGGGCGGAGGCATCGGTTAGAGGAATATAGGATGAACTCATATATGTGAGTAGCTGTCCTCTCGGGGATATTTTGGGAATCCAGCTTTTCTTATGGTGGCTTAAGATTAGGAGTTTAGGTTTACGTGCTTCTATCGGTGAGCCTTATGAAGTACTCGTGAAGCCTTGTGTCATCTGTGAGTTCAGGATGGAAGGCTACGCCTATCATGTTATGCTGCTGCGCTGCAACCACCACTCCATCAAGTCTACATAGCGCTTTGACCTGTGGGCCTAGCTCCCGGATTGCAGGAGCCCTTATGAATATGCCTCTGAATGGTTTTTCTCCGAGCGCTGGGATCTCTAAGTCTGCTTCGAAGGATTCCCTCTGCCTGCCGAAGGCGTTTCTTTCGACGACCACGTCCATGACGCCTAGGATTGGCTGTTTAACCTCGCCTACAACCCTATCGTAAACTTTTCTGGCGAGCATTATTAGGCCCGCGCATGTTCCGAGAACCGGCATCCCCTCCAGTATTCGCTTCTTAATTGCCCTCAGAGTTCTATTGTACTCGGCTAATCTACCGATAACTGTGCTTTCTCCCCCAGGTATTATGAGGCTGTCTACCCGCTCAATGTCTTTTGTGGTTTTAGCCCAAATAACCTCACCTTCTAATCCCAGACGGGCTAGGGCAAGCTCCGTTATGGCCATATGCTCCTCTATGTCGCCCTGAAGCCCTAGGACGCCTACTGTTAAGTGCTTCAATCAGCACCCCTCTCCTGCATCCTTAGCTCCAGATTCGCCACATCAAAACCGAGCATAGACTTTCTCTCATCTATCATTCTCTGGGCTTCAGCCACAACGGATGGGTCATCATAGAAGGTTGTGGCCAAAACTATTGCCCGAGCCCTCTCAGCCGGGTCCTCAGACTTGAATATTCCTGAGCCAACGAAGACTCCGTCACATCCGAGAGTCATCATGAGGGCTGCGTCAGCCGGCGTAGCTATGCCCCCGGCTGCAAAATTCACAACTGGAAGCCTACCCAGCCTCCCGGTTTCAGCCACAAGCTCATAGGAGACGCCGAATTCCCTAGCGATTCGGATGAGCTCCTGATCATCCCCATCCTCGTAGGCCGCCCTCACTTTTCTTAGCTCATTATTTACGATGCGGATGTGCCTGACGGCTTCGGCGACGTTTCCGGTTCCAGGTTCACCCTTCGTCCTTATCATTGCCGCACCCTCCTCAATTCGCCTTAAGGCTTCACCGAGGTTTCGGGCTCCATTAACGAAGGGTGTGGTGAAGTCCCACTTCCATATATGCCTCTTCTCGTCGGCCGGTGTGAGAACTTCCGATTCATCAATCATGTCGACCCCAGCCTCCTCTAGAACCCGCGCCTCATAGGTGTGTCCAATACGGCACTTCGCCATAACCGGGATCGTAACGTGGTCTAGGATTTCCTGGATTGCCTCTAGGCTTGCTGTTCGAGCAACGCCCCCAGCCCTCCTAACATCGTAGGGGAGCTTATCCAGAACCATCACGGCGACGGCTCCGGCATCCTCAGCTATCTGAGCCTGCTCCACGTTGGTGACGTCCATGATGACCCCATGCTTCAGCATGTGGGCGAAACCCCGCTTTACCAGCGTGGTTCCACGCAAAACCATAGTTCTCTCAAGCGTCTCGGCTCTTAGGCCTCTGGGCTTTTGGATTGAGCTGACAAGGGATATCAGCTTTCATGCATCCTCCTTTATTTTGTTCTCCAAGATATTCAAGTTATAACTTTACTAATAAAAATATTTTGGACAAACCGTACAATTCAAACAGGCCTGAAAAACAAAAACCCACATACCTATGTAAAAAGATGAGGTGAAACTTCGGCGGGAAAATGTTTATTAAGGGTTACGCCGCCTCATAAACCCCTTCTATCTATGGAAATCTTGCATTCCACTAGCTGAGTTTTCGCTCCCCTCTAAAAGGGGTTTCCTAGAGATTCTGCTAGTTATTTAGGGCTTAAGCCGCCCATATTTTATTCCGCAGTCTATATAATGGATTATGTTCTCTTTTGTTTTCTTCTCTAGGGGGGTTGTCATGGGCATTGCTGTTGGGGATAAAATAAAACCTCCTCCAGCTGACCCCTCCCTTATCGCTCTTTTAACCCATCTCTCCACGTCATCTTTATTTCCAAGCTCAAATACTCTTTCCTCAATGTTGCCGATCAATGTCACTTCATCTCCAAGAATCTTTCTGGCTTCCTTCAACGTTACGTCTCCGTCGGGCGGAGGCTCCAGAGGATCTACGGCGTCAACATCCATCTCCCTAAACGAGGGTAAAACGCGCCTAACTCTCCCATGTGAATGAAGCCTAGCAATCCCACCGTAGCTATGAAGAAGCTCAATCAGCTCAACATCGTAAGATGAAACAAGGCGATCAAACTCTCTAGGATGAAAGAATGGGGGAACAGCGTACTCTGGACCCACTATTCGGTATAGAGTTACCGCCCCACCTTCCAGGAGATACTTCAGGTAGTTGTAAATTCTTTCCTGAAAGAAATCCATCAGCTCGAAGACTAGAGATTTATTCCTTTGATAAAGCTTAATGAACCTTGCTGAACCGAAGAGTTCAACGGTTAAGCATAAGGCGTCGGCTACGTCTATTAAAATTATCCCTGAGCCCCCAAGCCTTTTATCTAGAGTAAAGAATGAGGCCACTGAGGGACGCCAGGGCTTATAGGGTATTGAAAGCACCTTCAAGATGTCCTTCTCATTTTTGCAGGGATACTCGATCGTCCACCAAGTGTGAATTCCCCTCCGCTGCTTTCTAATTGAGGAAAGGACGCCTCTAGGAGTATGAATCACTGTTTTAACGTATGTGGAATCACCATCCTCCCATTTGATCTGCTTGATGCCTTCCTCTTCAACGACTCCGTAGAATAGAACCCGCTCACCTGGTTTGGCTCTTGGAGTCCAGAAGTACATTTTATCCGTTTTTCCCTCAGCATAATTGAGTATCTCCACGTATTCCGGATGATTGTGGATCCAGTCATCGTAAAACCCATCAAACTCGTAGAGGGAGATGGGAACCCTATCCGGTTCTTCACCCCTAAGAGCACTCATAAGTCTTTCCCTGCTGTTTATCGGGGACCCCTCCAAATCTCATATAACTTGAAGCTGACAGCCACTAATACAGATAAAGAGAGAGGAGATAATTAAGTTTCTTGAATTCTGTTAGCTGAATGCCAATTAAATTATATTCGGTTTATTTCCTCGCTCCAGCATTCCATTAAGCTTTATCGGTTTAAATC
>CAZWWD010000061.1:0-6758 GCA_964637155.1 uncultured Candidatus Bathyarchaeia archaeon | reverse complement strand
AGCATTTTGTTTTTAGATTGCTCTAGCCTTTTCTGAGAGTTTCGCAAGTAATCTCTTCGCCTTCTTAATGTTTTCTATTTTTCTTCTGCAGTCCGTGCATTTTTTCATTGCTTCCATTATTTCTTGGCTGAACTCCCTGTAGATGGGAACTTTCTCCTCAACTATGCGGTTGAGGGCCCAGTCTACTTGCGGTTGCGGGAAGAATGCTCCCCCGCAAAGTGTACAGCTAAGTAGCTCAACCTCGTTTGTGACGGTTGCCGTCTCCCTGTTGCTTGTTAACAGATGATATTCGCCTGTGAGCTTAATTGCTTCGGTTGGGCATTCATCCTGACAGAAGGCGCAGAAGGAGCAGTGTCCATAATTAACTTTGATGATCCTCTTGTTTCCCTCATCTATTACGTCTATGGCGTCTGAGCTGCAGACTTGGGCGCATGCACCGCACCCAATACACTTCTCCTTATCAATCTCATGTTTACCGCGAAATCCCTCAGGGGTTTGCCAGTAATCCTCCTTCTCCTCGATTTTAACGCCAAGTATGTCGGCTATAGCCTTAACGATCGCCTGGGGACGAGGTGGACAGCCGGGAACATAATAGTTGACTGGCACCAGCTGATCTGGAGGACCAACCATCGGGTAGCCCTTATCGAAGATCTCCTTTGTTAGCGCGCAGTTGCCGACCGCTATAACGATTTTAGGTGGATTAATTTTCTTATAGGTTTCTAGGAGTTCGCTCTTACCCTTAACGTTCACTCCGCCGGTTAGGACTAGAACATTAGCTTCCTCAGGTTTCTCGACAACCTCAACCCCCAACTCAGCTAGCCTATAACGTGGGGCAAGACACTCTAGGATCTGCACGTCGCATCCATTACAGCCAGCGGAAAGGAAACGGTAAACAGATATCTTACTCACATACTCTCCCTCCATAAACCTACTTTAGGGTTATAATACTCCTCCTACCGGTTTTCACATCAACTACTGTTACGCGGTCAGTGCACGCGAAGCAGGGGTCTATACTCTCAATAACGGTTCTAGCATTCTCAAGCTTTTCGCCGCGAAGCATCTCTATTATAGTGAAGTCATTAGCGAAAGACGGCGTTCGAACCTTCACCCTCTCAGGAACATTTGTTCCATTAGACCTAATGTAATAGACTAGCTCTCCACGAGGAGCCTCAGCTCTCCCAACCTCCTCGCCAACCAAGGGCTCTCCAGGCTTAACGGCAATCTCACCAGCCGGAAGATTATCAAGCGCCTGCTCAATTATGCCCATGCTTTCATAGGTTTCCCTAGCCCTAACAAGAGCCTTTGCACGTGCATCACCATCCTTCTCAACTATCACCTCAAAGTCGAGTTCGCTGTAAGCAGCGTATGGATCATCCTTCCTTACGTCGCTGGCTATTCCAGAGCCCCTAAGCGTTGGTCCAACAGCCCCCAAATCTAAGGCTTTATCCTTAGGTAGCACGCCGACACCCTTAGTTTTCTTGGTGAATGCTCCATTATCGTCTAGAAGGGACATTATGTAGTCTGAGAGAGGCTTAAGCTCCTTGAGAACTTCATGTATCTTTGCAGCCTTTTCAGGAGTTATATCCCTTCTCACGCCGCCGATCGTATTTATCAGATAGTTCATCCTGTTCCCAGTTAAATACTCAAGTAGATCCTGAAGCTTCTCTCTCTCACCCATTATCTTAAGGAACGCCTCATGCTCATGAAGGCTATGAGCCAATATGCCAAACCAAAGGTAATGGCTGTGAAGTCTCTCCAGCTCCATATATATGCAGCGGAGATATTTAGCTCGCTCCGGAATCTCAATCTTCATTAGTCCCTCAACCGTCTGCGCATAACACAGCGTATGCACACCAGAGCATATGCCACATATCCGCTCCGCTAAAGCCAAATTCTGCATGTAAGTTTTAGTTGTAAATAGTTTCTCAATGCCTCTATGCATGTAACCCAACTCAACTTTAGCGTCAATTATTCTATCTCCTTCAACGAGGAGTTCAAACCGCTCAGGCTCCACCAGCTGAGGCCGATAGGGGCCAATATAAACTGTCTCTGGCACCTAAACCACCTCCATCCTCTTAATTAATTGTAGAACAGGGCTCCTATGGAGCTCAAGATGCAACTCCTTATAGGGAACGCCGAAGGACAATGCGAGAAGCTCCATCAAATTAATACATGGCACACTGTGCCTTATACCATAGGATCTAAGCATTATCTGTCCCATCTCAAACTGTATCATGCATGCTGGACAAGCAGTCACAACCGCATCTGCCCCAGCATTACTGATTCTATCCAGCTTTAGCAGTAGCCTCTGCTTCAGCGAGAACTCTTCGTCTGCCTGCATGCTTGGATATCCGCAGCATAAACGCTCGAGACCATAATCAACTATTTCAACCCCGGTCTGCATGGCTATCTCCTTCATCATATTGGGCTTACGCATTATGTCTGGGCTCTTATATTCGCGGTATAGGTGGCAGCCATAGTGGAGCGCAACCTTCATCTTCTGCGGCTTAACAACGCAGCTCTTAATCTTGTCTAAGCCGACATCCTCATAGAGGACCTCAACGACATGCTTGACCTCAACCTTACCCTTATACTCCCTTCCATAGCGCTTCAAAATCTCATTAACTTTACTCCTCTTCTCTGCATCATGCTTTAGAATTTCATTCGCCTCAACCAAAGTTTCGTAGCAGCCATTACATAAAGTCATCATATCTAGGCCGAGTTCCTCAGCAAACGTGAGGTTTCTAGCAGATATCGTTAAGGCAGCCATCTCATCCAAGAGACGTGACACTACAGGTTCAGGACAACAGGAGTAACCAAGCAGGTCAACAGCCTCAAGCCCAACTCTCTCGAAAACCTTCCTAGCCGCTATCTCAATGTTTGGCAAACGCATTGGAATCTGACAGCCCAAGAAAAATGCGTATCTAGCCATTCACTCCACCTCCACTACTTATACCTCAACCTCCTCTTCTCCCAATCAAACCCAACCTTCTCACTTAGGTTCGTGTCCTTAATTACATTGTGAAATTCGCTCATAGACTTCTCATCTGCAAAGGCGAAACCCGCTGACTTCGATAGTCCAGCGGCCTCACGCTTCCTCTGAATGAACAATGATACGGGAGCCACACAACTGCTAGATATTAATGCTTCAGCAACAGGCCTAGCTTTAGGCGGTAAAATGCCCTCAAAAGGCTTCTTAAGCGGCCTTTTGTCATCCGGCCAATCTTTTGTTAGCACAAGCCCATGTTCAGGCTCCGGATGATTCACAAGTGTTACGCCGAATAGGTCCGATATTTCTCTCTCAATGAAGTTTGCCGCTGGAATTAGATCAGCAATAGACTCGAGCGTATTATCTTCCTTAGGCTTTATGCTTCTAACTGTTAAAACCACGCCGTCTATGTGGAAGTGATATAGGTATTCCATGTCTAGGCCGCCGTCAACCGCTGATATGGTCATGAAACGTAGCATGGAATAGCGGTTCTTTAGGAGCCGAACAACCTTTCTGACAGCGGAGGGCTTAACCTTAACGAAGATTCTTCTCTCACGTTGTTTATAGGCCTCCAAGAAATCTCCGCCAAGCTCATCTCTCAAATAATTAATCACTTCGCTTTCAAGTTCCGCAACCATCTTTCATACCTCCAGATAGCGTTTCCTATTAAACTCCCAAGCCTCCTTTCTCGTTGCAACTCTAATAGCCTGAGGTGAACAGAACTTTGCGCATTGTGGATCTCCGTCACAGAAGTCGCATTTCATGGCTACATGATGGTCGGCGTTAAACCATGGAACGGAGAGCGGACATACAATGGTGCAAGTTTTACAGCCTATGCACTTCATCGGATTTATTTTAACCAGCCCAGTTTCCTCATCTTTCACCACGGCTTCCTTAGGGCATGCGGCAACGCAAAGGGGTTCATCGCAGTGCTGGCAGTAGATCGCCTCAAACTCATTAGTCTTCTCATCAAACTGTATATGCAAATTAGATCTGCTTAAGTCAAAGCTCCTAAAATGGTAGTAGACGCAGGCGATTTCGCAGAAGAGACAACCAGTGCATTTCGTTGGATCATACAGAAGAACCTTCTGCTCCTCTACCTCAACCTTTTGCATTCCAACCCCTCAAACATCCTTCTTCTTTTTAATAATTTAAGTCGATTAAATTATTAAAAGTAGTAATTTAGGTTTGAATTATTTAGGGTTTTCCCTTTTTTGAACGTTAAAAATGGATCTGAAAGCTAATGGAGCAACAGATAAATATTCTTAAACCCGTTATATTCTTGGGATGATGCGTGGCGACGGCGTGGAGCCCGCCTATTCAGGTGGGCTGTGACACCCCTAGAGACTAACCTCCGCTGACCAAAACTAAAAGAAAAATTTTTAAGACTTTTAAGTAGATTATTCTTTTCTTCTTATTATTCGGGAGGTTGAATACGCTTGAAACCTAAGGTTGCAGTTTCACTAGGTGTGGAAGCCGATAATCCCGGACTTTTTGAAAAGAAATTAAGCGATATAGCCGAAGTCTTTCCCAGCTCACTTAGAATAGGAGAATTATCAGAGGACGTTAAGAAGTCTGAGGCAATAATACTAGGTCTCGAGCAAGTAAATGACAGCTTTCTAAATGAATTCCCAAATCTAAAAATAATTGCTAGATATGGAGTTGGCTACGACAATGTTGATGTTGAAGCTTGCACGAGAAGAGGAATATACGTCACCCACACACCTAATATTCTCTCGCATGCCGTCGCAGAGCTCACAATAGGCTTAATGCTCTGCCTATCAAGGAAACTCGTTCAAGCAGATAAATATGTGAGAGCGGAATGGGCGAAAACCAAGAAAAATATCAAGCTTCCAAAAGGAATAGACCTCTACGGTAAAGTGCTTGGAATAGTAGGTCTTGGACGCATAGGATATCAGGTTGCGGTCAGAGCAAAAGCCTTCGGCATGAAAGTGATGTATTATGATGTAGAACGTAAAATGAATGCCGAAAAAACTCTGGGAATCCAATACGTGAATCTGGAAACTCTCCTAAAAGAAGCGGACTTCGTGTCGCTGCATGTTCCATTAACACCCAAAACAAGAAGTTTAATTGGCGAAAGGGAATTAAAGCTCATGAAGCCGACAGCCTATCTGATAAATACGTCAAGGGGTCCAGTTGTGGATGAAAAGGCCTTAGTTAAGGCCCTAAAAGAGGGATGGATAGCTGGCGCTGGACTAGACGTCTTCACTAAAGAACCTCTCCCACTTGATAGTCCACTCATAAACCTAGAGAACGTAATTTTAACACCGCATATAGGAACATATACCAATGAAACTAGGATGGCTATGGCATTAATGTGCATAGAAAATGTGCGAGCAGTACTGAAGGGTGAAACTCCGCCAAACCTGGTGCCGGAACAGAAAGAAAAGAATTTTTAATTTTTTCCTTGAAGGATTCTGAAACAAAATATTGAAAAAGCCTATTTCTTTAATAGAATTAATGGGGGCAATGAATAATGGTTATGGAAGATTTTAATCTACTTATATCAACGTCCCGAGGAAACGAAAACAACGCCTGCTCGGAAATATGGTTTCTTCTAGGCGAATTAGGCGACAGAGAATCTTTAGTTGACAAAACGGAGGTTTCAGGACTCATAGTTGCAAAAACAAATTTAGACCCCTTTAAAGCCGTGGAAGGATTAAGAAACCTTCTTAAAGAGAGACCGTGGGAATTTCGATATGTTCTGAAGGTTCTCCCGATAGAAATTGTAGTTAGAACCAGAATTGAAGAAATAAAGAGAGCCGCCGCAAAGCTTCACCATAAGATCCTAGAGAATGAAACCTTCCGTGTTACTGTTGAAAAACGACATTCAAATATATCAACAAGAGATCTAATTGAAGCGGCCGTCGAAAATCTAGACCGAAAAGTTGATTTAAATAATCCAGATAAAATAATACTTATCGAGGTTCTTGGGAGGTTAACAGGTATCTCAGTGATTAAACCCAACGATATACTCTCGGTTCCAAAGGAAAAACCCACTTAAAAATGTAAGTGTTAAGCGTTGACTGTTTAGCGCTGTACGACTAGAAGAGCCGCTCGCTCTATAAGAATGCTTTTCAATGCATCCTTTAAGGATCCTCTCATAGAAGCTTCAAGTTCAGCTTCGGATATGTTGAATTTTCTCATTATAGTATGGAGCTTTTCATCCGTCAGCTCAATCACGCTCTGATCTCTCTTACCGTCCAGAACATCTGAAACGCTGTTAAGCACGGAGACTGCCTCATCACGGCTATCAGCAACAATTACTAGGGCAATCTTGCTGGATGAAGGCTTAACACCTAAAATTTCAATAGCTCTCCTAATTTGATCCTGTCCAGAAGCAAAAAGTAAAATTTCAACCGCAAGACTCTTTGAAATATTCAAGCCATCTTCAAAGGATTTTAGCGCATTCAAAACCGCAAAATATAGATGCTCAAAACCAGCCACCAAAGAAGCATCTAAAACTTGAATGTGGCAGTTTCCAGCCTTAGACCTAACCAAATTGAGAAATTCATCTATATTATGAATTTTAACGTCTTTAAAGCCTTCAACAACCAAGTATTTCCCTAAAATCTCAGCATCTATCACTTCATTTCCTCCAGAACCTCTCTTATAAATCGGTCAATTAGGTTTCCATCCATCCCACCCTCAATCAACTTGCGTTTCACTTCATCAATTGGTATGCCGTTCTTTTTGCATTTCTCAATTAAATTTCTCACAGTTTCTTTTCTCTCCCAAGGAAAGACAA
>CAZWWD010000060.1:0-6859 GCA_964637155.1 uncultured Candidatus Bathyarchaeia archaeon | reverse complement strand
TTTCTTCGAAGTGTTCTGGGAGTTTTTGCGGTGGGAGGTTTCTGGCTAAATATTCTGAGAAGTGTCTTGAGTATTTTTCCGGGTTTTCTGTTGAGAGCATTTCCGCGTATTTTGCTATGTGTTCTCCGCGTATTCTAGATTCGTCTGGGAGTATAGATTCATCATGCGGAACTTCAACGCCTGCGTCCACAAATCCTTTCATAGCGGCGAAGACTCTGGCTCCTTTGGAGGGTGTATGTAAGCCTATGTCGAGTATGGCTTTTTCAACTCCTTTGGCGGCGGCTCTTAAGCCGCATAGGAGTCCGGTTAGGTATGCGGCTGGAAGATTATTTAGGCTTCCAAGCCAACCATACTTCTTTCTGAGCTCTTGGGAGTGGGCTGAAACTATAACTATATCGCCTATAACTGTTGCCCTAACCAGCTGGGTGATTATGTTTCTCCCAGTCTTCCTAACAACTAGGCGGGGCAATTTGGAGATTATGAGCTTCTTCCTCTGCCTGTAATCTGTTTTTCCCTCTCTTCTTCTTCTGAATGGAACATTATAGGATGGACCCTTCGCCATTAACGTTTCCTCCTTAAGCCGTGAACTTCGATGTAACGGTGCAAGTCTGAAATGGATCTAAAAACTCCGCTCTTAGCCTTAAGATACAATTGCCGGTAAACCCTAGTTGTTATTACACGCTTCTCCTTGAGCTCACGAAGCCTTCTTCTTAGGGCTCTAATCTTCATCACCCAAACCTTCTTTAATTTAGCTCTAGCCTTCCTAGAGCCGCTTCTGCTTCCCTGCCCTCTACGTCGCCCCTTCTTCCTTTTTTCGTGGAGTATGCGTGCGCGGGCTCGGCTGACACCCTTCTCCTTAAGCTTTCTTATCGCCCCTTCATGGATCAGCCTTCTGATGTCTTCCCTAGTTATCGCGGCTTCAACATCTTCGAGTCTCTCAGGATCAATCCAGACTCTCCCCTCACCTACACCGAGAACCTCCGCAGCCATCCTACGCTGACTCCTCAAATTCAAAATTGACACCTCCCACAGCCGAAACTAGGTTTTCACAGTTTTCTCAGCTTCTAACTCCACAGTTACCCCGGGATTTAGGACGTGTATGCCTAGTTCTCTCGCTCTACTGAGTATTTCAGCTCTCTTTCTCGCCCCAACCGTGTGGGCTATTCTTATGGCCTCCGTTTCCGGATTGATTTCCCTCAGATCATCGGGGTTGTAAACGAGAACCTCCCTTAAAGCTGAGGGATGAAGCCCCCTAGCCAATTTAGGCCCCCTATAGCCAATATTAACTGTAGCTGGCCAGCCTTTCACTTTTCTACGCATTTTACTGTCTATGCCTCTAGGCCTCCTCCAGTTTTCTTTTACACGTTTATAGCGCCAGCTCTCCTGCCGGCGGAATTCAGGCTTCTTGCTTTTAACTTTTTTCCTAAGCTCAACCAGCTTCTTTAAGTCTAGTTTTTTCTCTTCATTGCTCAATCAACTAAACCCTCCAGCTTTTCATACACGTATATTCCATCCAGGAACCTCCGTGGATCTCTGTTCTTTATTTTTGTAGCCTGCTCTATGTTTGCGGCTGTCTGCCCAACCTCTTCAATGTTTATTCCCTGAACTATCACGTCGTCTCCGCTGACTTTAACTTTCACGTCGCCGATTATCTTCGCGACTCTAGGCGCCCTCTCACCCATAAAGTTTTCTATGAGAATCTTGTCTCCATCAACCTTAACTGAAACCGGGAAGTGCGCGTAAACTATTTTAAGCTTATAAGTAAAACCTTTTGTCACGCCTGTAATCATATTTTTAATGTGGGCGCTAACCGTTCCAACACAGGCTTTCTCCTTCTTCTTAGGCCATAGGGCTGAAACCTCAACCTCATCGCCTACAACCCTAATTGACACGGGATGCCTCGAGAAATCTCGGACAAGACGCCCTAACTCGCCCACAACCTCCACTACATTATCCTCTACATTAACCTTGACGCCTTCCGGAATCTTGACTCTCCTAACTTCAATTTCCTGTTCCTGCATTTTCACAATGCTCCTAAACAAGCCTCTAGTATACGTATGCTAGGAGCTTCCCTCCAATGCCTCTCTTTCTGGCTTCTATATGGGACATAACTCCCTGAGAAGTCGTAACTATTAATATTCCCATGTTTTTGGCCGGAAGATAGGTTTTCTCCCAGTTCTCGAGATCCTTAGCCTTAAATGAGTATCGGGGTCTTATGGCTCCGCACTTGTTTATTCTGCCTAGGAGCTGAACCCTAAATTTTCCGGTTCTCCCATCATCAATAAACTCGAACTCGCCAATATACCCGTTCATCTGCATAACTCTGAGCACATTACCCAGTAGCTTTGAGGCCGGCATTATGTAGCATTCTTTTTTACGTCTCATCTCATTATTCATTATCGTTGTTAAACCATTTGCTATGGTGTCCAAATTCATATAGGTGTGAACCCCCATCTTAGGCTAATTGTATTTCTTGAAGCCTAGCTTCTCAGCAACCTCCCTAAAACATTGGCGGCAAAGATTTAAACCATACCTTCTTATTATCGGACCGTAAGAGCCGCATCTTCTACAGGGTCTGCTACCTTTACCGAATTTTCTCTCCTTTCTCTGGTTCTTCCCGCTCATTTACGTTCCTCCTCCACCACCTCAACGCCAAGCTCTTCTCTCACAAACGCTATGGCTTCATCAATCGTTAGCTTATGTTTTGAACCAATTTTAGATTTTGCTCGCCGCCTATATTTAACTCTATAGCCGGGTCTACGTAATACAACGGTTACATCCATACCTATTATACCCAAGTCAGGTGAGTATTTTGTGCCAGGTATATCAATGTGTTCTCTGATGCCAAAAGAGAAGTTTCCGGATTTATCGAAGGAGCTCGCCGAAATCCTATTGTCGACGGCGTCTAAAGCCCTCTTCAGGAAATCTATTGCTTTTTCACCCCTCAATGTGACCATGCAGGCTATGGGCTCCCTGCGCCTTATTCCGAAATCCCTGATGGTTCTTTTCGCCCTTCTAAAGCATGGTTTCTGGCCAGTTAATTCCTCAAGTATTTTCATGGCTTTTTCTAAAGGTTCACCGGATTTTCCAACGCAGACATTGACAACTACCTTTTCGATTCTAGGCTTAAGCATTGGATTTGACTGCCACTTAGCTTTAAAGTCTTCAGCTGACAACGTGAGTCTCCTCCATACCGCGTAGGGATATTCTCGGCGTTTTGTCACCTATGACAAATACGTAATCTAAGATTGTCTGGTAGGTTTCACCTTTACTGTCTTTAATGGTTACGAGGTTTCTTCGTCTCTTTATTGAGCTTCGCTCATCGATCTCTCTGATGATACCGTATTTTCCAATGTTCTCTCCATCAACAAATATAGCCATCATACCAATTTCCAATCTTAGATGTTCAAGTATCTCTTGATCCGGTAAACTTATCTTCAAGGTGTCAAATGTTCGGTAGATATTTCCAGCAGGGTTACTTGGATCTTCACTACGTATAAGTATGTTTCTTCCATCATGAAGGTTAAGTTGGATATGACCGCCATTCACAGTCGTTTTATTCTCAATCCTACAAATCTTGTATTTTGCTTCCTCACCACTTATCTCATGGAGAATTAAACCTTTCTCGTAAGGCAAAACTCTATAGTTCACATCTATCTCGGGGATTGAAACAACATCCATTAACCCAACAGGAAAGTGTTCATCACGCCTAACCCTTCCATCAACCAGAATCTTACCCTGAGCAATTATCTTCTTAGCTTCCCTCATGGTTTTAGCGAAACCTAGGAGATCACGCACAATAATTCCCAGGGGGATACACCGCTCAATTGGGTGAGGGCCAGGGCTAGGCTTAAGGGCCCAAACAAACTTCTTTCTATGTATGGGCCAGAATGCGGGTGTTACTTCCCGCTTAAGATGTCTTCTACCACCCATCCTTCCCATCTATTATACACCTTTAACATTTGTTTGAACTGTAACCTCAGCTTTTTCCGCTTTAGTTTCCTCCGGTTTCTTTGCTTCTTCAATAAATCCTCTCCTCTCTAATATCTTTTTCCTAAACTTATCGTCAAGGTTTAAGCGTATAATTTCAACGTTAGATGGGTGGATTGGAACCAGTATTGTTGTCCCATCAGCTTTCTCCCGGGTTATTCCCTCAATAAATATGCGATACTTCTTCCTATCAACCCTCATGACCTTCCCTTCAACACCCTTATAGTCGCCCCTGAGAACCCTAACTGTATCACCCGTTCTAACTGGAAGAGACCTAGTGTTGTATGTTTCCCTTAACTCCGAGGATAGATGAGCTGAAAGAATTTTCCCGCGAATATGATGGGGGGCTTGAAAGAGCCTTTTCCTCTGCTTGCTCGGCTTAACCGTCTTACTCTTCATAAGCATTTGCCCTCCGCTCCTTCTATATTATTATGCTGGCAGCGCTGGCTATTCTAGGCCATCTTTCAGCGGCTTCCCTAGCAACTGGCCCACGGATCTCCGAGCCGCGCATTTCGCCGTCAGGAGTTATGATGACGGCTGCATTATCCTCAAACTGAACCCAAATGCCCTCCGGGCGCCTGTAAGGCTTCCTCTGCCTAACTATAACTGCGTGAAATAGTTTTTTCCGCATATCCGGCGTCCCCTTTCTAACTGAGACTACAACCGCGTCTCCCACCGAGGCGGCTGGAACCCTTCTATGTCTGCCCTTATACCCTATAACCTGCACTAACCTAAGGACTTTAGCGCCCGAGTTGTCAGCGCACTTAATTAATGACCCGACATTTATGCCCCTACTTATCCTCATCTTTGGTTTTCCAACGCCTCTAGCACGCAAACCTCTGGTTTTCGCTTTAGCCGCCATCTAAATTCACTTCTCCAATTTTTCTATTACAACGAAGGAAACAGTCTTACTTATGGGTCTACACTCGGCGATTCTTACAACATCATTTTCAGTTGCATTTATGCATGGAGGATTATGGGCTGGTATGTGGCTGTGCCTCCGTTCATAACGCTTATACTTTGGCACATATTTCAGATAATCACGTCTCACTATCACCGTTTTATCCATCTTCGCGCTTACAACGACGCCCTCAAGTATCCTACCCCTAATCTTTAGGGATCCATGGAACGGGCAGTTTCGATCATTACATGTTTTTTCAGGTTTCTTAATGGATTCAAGCGACATTTACCAGCGTCTCCTAATCACTTTCTTAACCCTATCTTCTGGACGCCCAATTAAAACTTTACCATCAATCTCAACAACTGTTTTGTCAGGTAAGGTAAAATGGAAAATACAATTCTCCTTAATTAAAACTTTCTCCTCACCCTTACAAAGTATCCTAAACGTGTTTCTAGTCTCATCTATAATTTTACCGGACAAGCCGACGCAGCTCGGGTTTGTACACTTAACAACTTTAACATTTAATCCAATAAACTCATCTTGGAGAATATGAGATAAGTCTCTCATTTCGCTTTTCTCTCCTCCTCATTGTTTACGGTTAATATGCGGGCTATTGTCCGCCTGATCTCCCTGATTCTAGCTGGCTTCTCAATTGCGCCACCAGCCTTAACCATAGTTCTCAACCTAACCAATTCAGCCCGCAGTTCTCGCAGTCTTTTCTCGCGTTCCTCACGGGACATCCCCCTAATTTCCCTCATCTTTAGGATTGCCATTCACACTTAACCCCCTACGATTGATTTTCTTGAGTTTCACCTTCAGCTTGGGTCTCCTCAGCCTCCTCTAGAATCTTCACCTCATCTGGGAACTCCGCGTCCGGAGAAACTATAAGGACCTTAACGCCGAAGATTCCCGGTTTAAGCTGAACATGCGCAACCGCCTTCTTAACGTATCTCATAGCTGGTTCTCCACTCTTCGGGATGTAACCATCTCTGAATTTTTCAACTCGAGCACGCTCGGTTCTAAGCTTTCCGCTTATTATTATTTCGGCGCCTAAAGCCCCAGCGCTCATTATTCGATTTAGAGCCCAGAATCCGACTCTTCTAAAGTGAACGCCTCTTCTGAGGGCAGCCGCTATTCTAGAAGCCATAACATACGGGTTTAGTTCGGGAATTTCGATTTCAGCTACAGATATCTGCGGGTTTGGGAGATTAAATTTTTCCTCCAAGACTCTAGCGAGATTTTTTATCGTTTCTCCGCCGCGCCCTATAACTATTCCTGGGCGCATAGCATATATAACTATGTTTGTGCCGAGAGGAGTCCGAGTTATGTTAACTCCGCCATAACCGGCTCTCTCAAACTCTTTCCAAAGGAACTCATCTATCTCGGCTTTTTTAACGTACTCATTTATGAAATGCTTAACATAAGTCATTATTTATCCCTCTTTGATCTGCTCTAGGACAATTTCAACATGACATAAAGTTTCAAATTTCGGTGTCGCCCTACCAAATGCACGTGGCATATATCGCTTAATTTTAGTACCTGGATAAGCCGCCGCATGAATTATTTTGAGCTTTTCAACATCTAAACCTTTATAATCGGCGTTTGCTTCTGCGCTTTCAAGAACCTCTAGGATCTTAGATGCAGCCTTAACTGGATATCTGCCGGCCATAGCCTTCTGCAATCCTCTTCTATGAGGAAGCTTCTTATTGTAACGTCTGAATGGAACCGCCTTCTTTTTCGCAATTACTTGCCTCAAGTACTCTTTCGCTTCATCGAGCATCATCCCTCTTATTGCAGCGCAGACTTCCCTCGCTGCTTTAGGCGATATTCTAAGCTCTCTACCGCTCGCCTTAGCTGTAGTATCTGGATCGAGATCTATTATGGAATATCCCCAATTCGGCACTTGTCAATCACCGCTCTTGGTGAAAACAAAAATACATAGTGATTTATAAGAATTTTCCCCAAAAT
>CAZWWD010000059.1:0-7003 GCA_964637155.1 uncultured Candidatus Bathyarchaeia archaeon | reverse complement strand
ATTTTGATTTTGGTCGGGCGGTAGCTCAGCTTGGTAGAGCTTCCGAACCAGCCTCAGCTGCCTAAGAGGCTGGTGGAGATGCTGTAGGCGTCTACCAGAGGTAGGCGCCGTTCAGCCTACCAAGCGTACAGAAACCGGAGTGTCGCAGGTTCAAAATAGGGGGTGCTTAATTAACCCCCTAGGAGAATCCTGCCCGCCCGACCACCAAACTACACTGTATTCTTAGGATGATTTTCGGATTATAAGCTAAGGGGCTAGAATTGTTCGTATCTCCACGCCACAGTGTCTCCTTCTTTCAGAATGTATCTGTCGCATGCAACTGGTCCCCAGCTCCAGCTATTTTCAGTTGAGTTCCAAATGTACCATATCCAGTACCTGTTGCTTTCTCCTCCTACGCCATTTATGTGGGTCACAAATGACCCGTCCTTAGTGGTATAATAGTCCACTTTCGCCACGATCTCAGTTGCTCCAAGAAGAGTGGACTCCCTGGGAACTAAAGTCTCGTTATACCATATTTTTGTCCCGTTGCCGTAGTCGATTAGAATGTTCACTGGCATGGTAAGCCTCTTGAGGTCGGCCGCCGCCCTCTCGTAAAGTTGCCTGTAATTGACGCTTTCCATATAATAGTATGCTGCAAAATAGACGGCTACTACTAGGAGGCATGCGAGTCCTAATGAAACCCACATCCACCCGCTTCTTCCACTCATATTTTCTCACCTCCCTTAAGCAGTATTCTTCTAATCGATATGATGAGAGCGCTACAACCGAAAAAGAAGAAAAAGAAATTTGATACTTCATGGGCTATTGCGAAAGGTACGCCCTGTATTACGGCTATGAAGGGCGGAATGCCAACAGTTAAACCGGACACCACATTCGTGAACAAATCATAAACAAACGTCAGAAAGAAACCGATAATACCAAACTTCAAATTAGCCCACCAAAGCTCTTTATCCCCCGCCCTCACTGAAGGCAGACCCGCACCCAAACCAAACCTCGCAGATAAACCCCCAACAAAACCATACAAGCTCTCACCAGCACATGTGGCGGCAAGTATCACTAAATTAAAACCAAGCGGATTCAAAGTCCCGTAAACAAGCCACGTCAAAACTCCGACAGTAACCCCTGGAACAGCCCCCATCAAATACCCGCTAATAAAAACAAATAAATCCATAAGATTGACATTAGGGATTCCAATCATAGCGTAGCTTGAAGTTAAGCTAAGCGCAGTCATTAAAATAATCAAACTCAAATTTTTCGTGGAAAACATTTCTTTGAAACGTGGGATCATATTTTTAATCACTATATGGTTGGATAATCCATCCAATATATAAGTTTTTATCCATAAGCAAATATTAATTCACCACAAACACTGCTTTCCATGTCTGTGGATGTTGGATTATAATGATTGAAGACTTGAAGCGTAAGCTTGCTGGTTTGGAGCGGGAGGCTTCGGAGTTAAGAGCTGAACTTGAAAGGGCTAGTGGTGAGGTTCGTGAGCTTGCTGGGTTAAGAGCTGATCTGATTGGTAGAGTGAGGGAGCTAAGGCGTGAGGCGGCGAAGTTTAGGGAGAAGCGTAATGCTTTAAATGAGGAAGTTAAGAGCCTGAAGGCTATTCTGGCGGAGCTCAAGCAGAAATATCGTGAGAGTCTAGGTTCTCTTAGAGAGCTGAAGCGTAAGATCAGAGAGCATTGGAGGATGAAGCCTCCTAGAGATGAAGATAGCTTGAAAAGGGAGATTGAAGAGCTAGATTGGAAGATTCAAACTACACCGATGCCGCTTGATGAAGAAAAGAAAATTGTTGAAAGGATTAGGTCTCTTGAGAGGCAGCTGAACTTCTATCGTAAATTACATGCTATGAGGAACGAGTTCTCTATTTTGGAGGGTTGCCTGAAAGAGTTCAGAAATGAAATAGACCTTTACAGGAAGCGGATCGCTGAGACAGCTGCAAAGAGTCAGATGTTTCATGAGAAGATGATTGAATGCCTCAAAAGAATAGAGGATTTTAAGCCTAAAGTTGATGAAATAAACAAGAAGTATGCGGAGAGTAGGAAAAAGCTGTCAGCCCTCCGACTTAAGTATAGGGAGCTAATGAATCAAATTTCAGCCATAAAAAAGGCTATTTGGGAAGAGGAGGAGCGGAAGAGAGCGGAGACTCTCTCAACTCTTAAAGAAAAAATTGTGAAAGAAGCTTTAGAGAAGCTTAAGCGAGGCGAGAAAATATCTTTTGAGGAATTTAAAATTTTGGCTGAACAAGGAAAAATATAAGGAATAAACAATTTTTAATCAGAAATTGCTAGATTAAACTTTATCTTTAGGGAATACCATATTATTTTCTGTTGTAGTTATGGGAGAAAATTGATGCCGAGCAAAGAGAAGCAGATTTCAGATAAAGAACGCATATTAATTGTATGTGTTGATAGAGATAATGATATTGGTAGGAAAGCAGGCGTTAAAACCCCAATTATTGGTAAAAAAGAGAATATTGATGCAGCGCTCAAACTCATACTTGTTGATCCGGAGGAGGCTGATGCCAATGCAATGTTTGAGGCCGTCAGAATATGTGATAGCCTAGAGAGAAGCGGGGCGAAAAATATTTCCTGTCAAGTCGCAACGATCGCTGGCTCCGAACTAGGCGGCATAGCTGCTGACAGAAAATTAATTTCAGAACTTAATGAGGCTTTGGAAAAGTTTAAGCCCGACAGCCTAATCCTAGTTACGGACGGATTCTCGGATAAGGATGTTTTACCCCTAATCCAATCTAGGATTCCAGTTACGTCGGTGAGAAGGGTCGTCGTAAAGCATAGTGAGACGATAGAGGAGACAGCTGCTCTCTTCTCCAGATACCTGAGAAAAATAATTGAAGATCCAAGGTACTCTAGGATTTTTCTAGGCTTACCGGGAATCCTACTAATAATGCTTGGCATACTTTCCTTTCTGGCAGTTTTCATACGATATGATATTGCAACTTGGGCTTGGATCATAGGCCTAATAATTGTTGGAAGCTACCTTCTAGGGAAAGGTTACGGATTAGATAAGAAGGTGGTTTCAGCTTTTCTGAGGATTTCATCGCTTCATGGTTTGGTAACCGGCTTATCATTAATTTTCGGGGCTTTATTAATCGCTGTGGGATTCTATCAGGCGATCTCCCAAATAATGGCTAATCCGGAGATAGTTCCAAATCCTCCGCCAAGCGACCCAAATGTTTGGCTAAGCCTCATGCCTCGAATAATCGGTTCGATCGTATCTACATCACTAAACATATTTATCATCGGATTCTCAATTATACTCCTCGGCAGAGCCCTCGTATACCTTCTTGAACGCGACTCAAGATTCTGGAGGACAATGGTCTTTATTATTGTCTGCGCCTGGTCATGGAAAATCTTTAATGAAGCTGCAAAAATACTGATCAACCCCTCACTTTCCCTAGACTCTCTAATAGCATCCATAATTGTCGGCTTAGCTATAACCGTAATATCAATACCCATCACCTACTTCTTAAGCAGGAAATACAGAGGATTCTTTAAGGAGGATATTAAAGCTATAGAAGAGAAAGAACGGAAAACAAGGGGTTCGCAGTGAACATGACATTTAATAATGAGGCTGAAATAGCAATTATAGGTGGAACCGGCTTAGAAGAACTTTTTAAGGGCTTCAAAACGTTCAATGTTGGAACACCCTACGGCTTTTCAAATCCAATCTTTATCGGTGAAATCCAGAGTAGAAGAGTAGCTTTCCTTCCCCGGCATGGACGTAAGCATGATATCCCGCCACATAAAGTCAATTATAGAGCGAACATCTACGCCCTACATAAACTTAAGGTTGAAAGAATAATCGCCACGAACGCTGTTGGAGCAATAAACTTAAATTTTAAGCCAGGCGACCTGGTAGTCCCCCACGACATAGTGGACTTCACAAAACAGCGTCAACTAACATTCTACGACCAAGCTCCAGTCACACATATAGACTTCACAGAACCCTATTGCCCAGAGATCCGCAAGACTCTAATAGAAAAAGCTAGAAAAATAGGTGCAGTGCACGATCGAGCTGTTTATGTTTGTACTGAAGGACCGCGCTTTGAGTCTCCAGCCGAAATAAGAATGTTTAGGATTCTAGGCTGCGATGTTGTAGGGATGACTGGTATCCCTGAAGCTGTTCTCGCCCGAGAGCTCGGAATATGCTATGCAACTCTATGTTTTGTCTCAAATATGGCTGCTGGAATAGCTGGTAAACTCACCTACGAAGAGGTTTTAGAGACGTCGAAGGCTGTTATGCCGAAAATCCGTAAAATTATATTGGAGGCAATCGCCTCTTTACCTAAGGATAAGAGCTGCCAATGCTCCTCCTCAATTAAAACAGGTAGGCGTTGACGTCTGGAGGAGACATAATATGCTCAGAACCCTTCTATCGTTGCTCGGCGTATACAAGATTTACGAGAAGTGGCTTTGGCATCAAATAAAGAACCAAAGTAAACCTGAACACATAGCTATCATCTTAGATGGAAACCGTAGGTGGGCTCGGGAAAGCGGCCTTGAACCTTGGATGGGCCACTACTTCGGCGCAAATAAAACCAAAGATGTTCTGAAATGGTGTCTTGAGTTGGATGTTAAAAGCATAACCCTCTATGCTTTTTCAACCGAAAACTTCCAAAGACCCCGAAAGGAAGTTGAGAGGCTTATGCAAATATTTAAAGAAAAGCTTCAGGAAGTTTTAGAGAGCGAAGAAATACACAAGTACAAAGTTAAAGTTAAGGTTATTGGAAGGGTTAATCTGCTTCCACCTAGCCTACAAGCCATGATCCGGGAGGTTGAGGAGAAAACCAAAAACTATAATGAGCATTTCCTGAACCTAGCTATAGCATACGGTGGAAGAGCTGAAATCGTTGATGCCACAAAGAAAATTGTCCGGAAAGTTGTTGCCGGCGAGCTCTCACCTGAAGAAATAGACGAGAAAGTTTTTGAGCAACACTTATACACCGCTTTCCTACCCAAGCAGGATCCAGACCTAATTATACGGACGTCCGGCGAGGAGCGATTAAGCGGGTTCCTCCTCTATCAGTCCGCCTACAGCGAACTATGCTTTCTAGACGTTTATTGGCCAGAGTTTAGACGCATAGATCTGCTGAGAGCCATAAGAACCTTCCAGAAGCGTAAAAGGAGATTTGGAAAATAAATAGTGAATGTTTAGGATTTTATGCTCTCTTCTTGGCGCTCACGATTGATATGACATCCCTATCCTTAAGCACGTAATTCTCTCCAAGCCTCCTCTTTGTCCGGGCGTCTACAGCGTAGATGAAGCTCTCGCCAAGCTCCGTATGGATCATGTAGGCTAAATCCCTAGCCGTTGTATTGCTTGGAACAAGCCTAGCCTCAGGCAGAACCCTACCATAGTGATCCGTAAGCTTTTCAGGATCCTCAACCGGATAAACAACAATCATCTTCAGAAGATCTTTAAAAGCAGCGTTTATGGCATCCTGAACTCCAGTTGATCCGTATCGATCTAATATTTTCTCCTTTATTATTTGAAGCGCCCCCCTCTGCTTCTCCGTGATCCTTTCAGGTTCAATTATGTCAAAGTTTGAGCTGCCAGGCACATAATTAATTAAGCCTCTTTCAGCGGCTCTCCTTAAAGCCAACTCCGCCTCGGCGCAGCATGGTATAACAAGGTAACCCGTTTCTTTGAGTCTCTCAAGGTTCTCGTCAGCGAATGGCAAATCTATCTTGTTTGCAGCTATAAGCATGGGCTTAGATATTTTCCTCAAATTATTAACAAACTCCAAAAACTCTTCATCGCTCCATCTTGTAGGCTTATCCGCGCTTAGCTCCGTAACTCTTATTGCCTCAAGTATATGGTTTCTCTTTATTGCTAGGCCGCTTAATCGCTCCTCAAGAAGCTTCGGTAGGGAAGCAGCTCCGGCCTCAACGGTTCTAGCGATTCTAGGCCAATCCCTCTTTAAGATTTGCGCAAACCACATGGTTAATTCTTTCTCCAGAAACTTCACGTCCTCCAGTGGATCGTGGGCTCCAGGCTTCAACACTCTGCCTTCAATATCCGTGGAACCTGAAGCGTCAACCACATGAATTAATGCGTCAGCTCTTCTAATTTCATCCAAAAACTGATTTCCTAGGCCTCTGCCCTGCCATGCGTCTGGAACCAGTCCGGCGCAGTCGATCAATTCAACCGGGATAAGCCTCGTCCCATTTATGCATACGGAATTAATTGGGTTGTCCTTAACGTTGAAGTCCCTGCATACGCATCGGGTTCTGAAGTAACCGACTCCCCTATTCGGCTTTATAGTTGTAAAAGGGTAGCTTGCAATCTCAACGGTTGCCAATGTTGCAGCGCTAAAGAATGTTGACTTACCGACATTCGGTTTACCAACAATACCAACCATCATGAAATCCTATTTTCCTCCAAAACTATATCATAGCGACTAAAACTAAATGAGTCTTCCGGTTAACCCGGTTTGTAAATGGCATAAAGTTTTTGGTTGATGTATAGTAGGTGTGGACGGTGGGAATAGACGATGAAGAGAAAGAATAACCATTTCAGCTTACGGTATTCCTTCACGTTAAAAAGCGGGTTAAACTCCAGCATGAAGCAGGAGAGCTCAGAGTCAAGAAAGCCATGAAGCATAGAGGTTCCATTTGACGCAAACATCTTCCTAGGGTAGTCAGCAGAGAAGCATAGTCCAGCATATAGGCAGCTCCTAGATAGTGAGAAACGTAAACATATCAGCCGCGTTTATCAGAAACCTAAAAGATGGAAACTCAACAGCCCAATCAACTAACTTAATAAAACCCGCTGGATAAAGCATCTCCCTAAAAAAGGCTTAAATACTTAAGTAGGCTGTAAAAATGTGAGGAAAAATGAGCGCTTCCCTCAAGAAAGAGCTTCTCAGGCTGCTTGAGAAGGATATTGAGTTCCGCTACGCTGTAGCAGGCTACCTAGGGCTATTAGAGATTCTAAAGAGACTTGATAAGCTCGAGGAGGGACAAAAGAAGCT
>CAZWWD010000058.1:0-7033 GCA_964637155.1 uncultured Candidatus Bathyarchaeia archaeon | reverse complement strand
ATTAGCAGGTATTTTAGCCTAAAATATCTGCTTCTTTTACGTTAAATTCCCCCACCTAAAAACTGCGAGGGGAAAGTAATAGCAGAGTTTCTTCTTGATTAAAAATAAATAAGCATTTGCTTTACTTATTAGGGGGAGTTCTCCATGAGTGATGGAATTAATTGCATGCTTATCATCATAGACACTTTAAGAGCTGACCATCTAGGATGTTATGGATATTTCCGAGATACCAGCCCAAACATTAATCAGTTAGCCAAGGAAGGAGTTCTCTTCAGGGATATGCATGCAACTGCTATAGCTACAGGGCCGGGTTTCACATCGATCATCACGGGGCTATCCCCAGTACACCACCATTATTACTTGACGCCGTGGAACTTGCCGAACCTCATAGATTTCGATGATGCAATACCAACCCTCCCGGAGCTCATACAAGATCTTATAGGAGGCTATACAACAGTAGCGTTTGACAACTTAATGAACTTCTCCTCCCACATGGATCAAATGGTTAGAGGCTTCGAATACTACATTAACGTAACTGGAACTTCAAAACCCATACACCACCACGTTAGAGGAGATCAAATTAACAGGAGACTTATACAATGGCTCAGAAACCATAAGAATGAGAAATTCTTCATCCTAGTACATTATTGGGATCCACACACCCCATACAACCAGCCTGAAGAATTCAAGCAAATTTTCAAGCATGAACCAGGTAAACTTGATGACTTGGAGGTGCATATGGCCCCAGCAGGCTACCAGTATGTTCCAGGATGGGGTAAGGTGGGCGAGTTATGGGAGCCTAAACCGGAAGAGGGAAAACCTACAATTGACCTCTATGATGGAGAGATAAGGTTTGTTGATAGCCTCATAGGCGAAGTCGTCAAAACCTTAGAAGAATTGGATTTAGCTGATGAGACCGTAATTGTAATAACTTCTGATCACGGTGAACAGCTTGGCCAGCATGGACTCTATGACCATAGAGGACTTCATGAATCTGTAACTTACATTCCTCTCATCATCTGGGCTCCATTTATGCTTCCAGCGGGAAAGCTAATAGAAGGATATGTGCAACAAGCGGATATAGCGCCTACAATCCTCTCTCTTCTTGGAGCTAAAGAGAAAGATCTGCCTAAATTTGATGGCGTAAACCTGCTTCCGATAATAGAGGAAGAAAAGCCTGCAAGGAAAACAATCTACATTGAGGATCACGAACAGCGCGCAATAATTGAGGGTAAATGGAAGTATATACGAAACTACTTTGAGCGGAAGGAGGAGCTCTACAACTTGGAGGAGGATCCAATGGAAACCATAAACTTAGCTTCAAGTGAAAAGAACCGCACTAAAATTATGAGGGAGAAACTTTTCCATTGGGTTGACAAAAACTTAAACGGTCAGCCAGATCCTATGTGGATCCAAATAGCTAAGTGGGCTGCCCAGTGGGCCGCCGCCTTCAAAAAAGACTTTCCAGATCTAAAACCGAGACCCACGATCATAGAGGAACTCAAAGAATAGACAAATTTCAACTTATTTTTATGAAGGTGAAAATAAAAAGAATGGGGTGAAGGGTACTAAGAAATACTACTTACTTGCTGTCCTTTTTTATATGTGCATATTCCCCCGTTTCTATTCTACTTCCGTGAATAGCCACGATAAATCCGGTGTTCTCTCTCTTTTATCAATTCTCTCAGCCAATGCATGCGCCACTATCGGTAAAGCTATGGTTGCATCACAATAACATTGGACATTTCTCCCCTCCTTGGATTCTTTCCCCCAGCTTATTGCCTCCTCAAACGTGCATCCTGAAAGTCCACCCCAGTGGGGTGCATCAGTAGTTATTTGTATAGCGTACTTATGTGGACGTGGTTCGCCGTACTCTCCGCTGCCGGTTATGCTGCTACCGATGGCCGTCAGCTGAATGAAATCTTTCGGTACGCCTCCACCTATATATATTACGCTGGTGTCCTTTGCTTTCCTCTTTATTTCAACTAGCTGCTCAAAATCCCTCATTTGATCAATTGTTAGGTCGAATTTACCGCCGCTTCTAACCCTATTAACTAAATATGCTATGCCATAGGCGCTGTCAACTATTGCTGGGCAGAATACTGGCACATTATTCTCGTAGGCTGTTGCAATAATACTTTTTATTTTAAGATTTGAAAGATATTTGCCGAATAAATGTAAGAATTCTGCTGATGAATACTTGCGATCGGATTCAAGCTCCATCATGAAGTCAGCTATTAAATTTTCCATCCGCCTGTATTCCATTTCATCAGCAAACACATCATAGAACCTGTCTATTTTATATTCTGCGAGCTTCTCATCATCAACCAAATAATGCCCTTGCCAGTATGTGCCCCCCATAGCCTCCAAAATATCCTCTGAAATGTTTGCGCCGGTTGAAACAACGACGTCTATAAAGCGATTTTTAATGAGCCAATTAACAATTTTCCATTGACCGGTAGTGCTCATTGAACCAGCGTAGCCAAAGAATATTACGACATCATCTCTTAGCATTTCCTCCCAAACCTCAATTACTTCGCCGAGTTTCCTACCTTGAAAACCTGTCCTAGACATTTCGGAAAGCAGCTCAGAAATCTTTTTTGAAGCTTTAACTTCTATTGGCTTAAGCTCCTTCTTAAAGAACGGAGTTTTCCTCCTCTCCGTAATCAATACGCTTTCACGCTCCTGCGCTCCCATATTTTTAGCAAAAAGAAAGATATAAGAAGTATTTTAGAATTTGCATTTATGATAGTCCAAAAGCTCTAAAAATTTAAGATGAGGAATGTATTAATGTCATTTCCGATTATTTGCTGAGGGAATCTGAAATGAATATAATTCAGATAGTATCTGACACTTTAAGGCGCGATTATCTAGGATGTTATGGGAACAATTGGATTCACACAGAATACCTAGATAAATTCGCTAAAGAATCCATAGTTTTCGACAGAGCGTACATAGCTTCTTTTCCAACCATCCCGCATCGAAGAGACCTATTCACAGGCCGATACGCCTTCACTTATTCAAGATGGATTTCTGATGGAAGTGGACCGAATCTTCCGAGAAATGAAATTATACTCTCTCAGCTCCTTAAACAGGCTGGATATACAACAATGATTATCGCAGATACATACCACTTGTTTAGGGACTGCCATAACTTTGATAGAGGCTTCGATGGATGGTGGTGGATAAGAGGGCAGGAGCATGATCGATATATGACCAATCCAACCGATGATCCTGAAGTGAGACAGAGAATTATGGATCCCCAGTATCTACAAAATGTTTCCTTACGTAGGTTCGAAGAGGACTATTTTGTCGCCCAAACCATGAGATCAGCCATTAAATGGCTTGAACTAAACTATAATAGGCATAAAAAATTCTTTCTTCATGTCGACACTTTTGATCCACATGAGCCTTGGGATCCACCAGTATGGTACGCAAATATGTATGATCCCGGATGGAAGGGTGGAGACGTACCGGGAATAGCTTATGTTAGGGGAGCAAAGCGGCCGGCTGCATCGGACCTAACAGAAGAGCAGTTAAATCATTTGAGGGCTTTGTATGCTGGTGAAGTTACATTGGTTGATCGATGGGTTGGAATGTTGCTGCAGAAGATCGAGGATTTAGGGCTTTTTGAAAATACTGCCGTGATCTTTACAAGCGATCATGGGACATACCTTGGAGAACACAACTACATCGGGAAAAATCCTCACCTATATGAGGAGGTAGCTCATATACCATTAATAATTCGGTTGCCAGACACCCTTAATGTATCAAGCGGTAGATGTGATGAAATTGTCCAGCCGCCGGATATTATGCCGACTATTCTTCAGCTAGCAGGAGTAGATATTCCATCGTCAGTTCAAGGTCAATCGCTTCTGCCAATTATAACTGGAGAGAAAAAGGAGGAAAGAGAAATAGCTGTAAGTTCAGCCAGCTTAATAGAAATGGAGATCCCAAAACGAATAGCATATAAAATAACAGTGACCTCTAAGAGATGGGCTCTCCTAGTTCCTCCAGCGGGAGCTGAAGCTAAGCCGGAACTCTACGACTTATCAAAGGATCCTCAAGAAACCAAAAACCTCGTTGACGAAAAACCTGAAATCACTGATCAACTACATTCTAAAATGATTAAATTTCTAGAAGCCTTGAGAACAAGTGAGGGAATCTTACGAAAATGGAGAAAGAACGGAAAGTGACAAAAATGATTAGGAATCGCCTTTTTTTCACCAAAGCATTTTTCACCTACAAGAAAAAGATCAACCAATTTTTAGATTTTTCGCATTAAATTCTCAAAAGTAGGATTTGTAGATGAATAGAGGGGAGAGAGGATCATCTAATAACTAAAAATTTAACCATTAGATGCGTAAAGAAAGATGGAATAATCGAAAAATTTAAGGGTTCAATTCCACATTTATCTTATGGAGGTTTCGGCTGAACATAAATTCTGATGAAGAAAGCGGGTATTGCTGAAGGGTTAATCCTAATGATGATTATTTTTTTCGCAAACCAGCTCCCTAAGTTTTTTCTTATTAAAAGTTTAAGTGGGATCTTGGATTTTTGGTGGTTTGCTCCCTAACTTTAGTATGCGCTTAATAAGTTTCTTTTTAAATGCGGAGATTTGGGCGCTTAGTTTTCTAGCTGATTTTTCCGGCATACCATATTTAATGAGTTCTCTTTCAAAGATTCTTCTAGTTCTCCAGCTTCTCCAGTATAGCATCAACCATGCCCAAACCAATTTGACCGCTAAGGTTGCCAGCAGGATAAGGATGTAAAAAATGTTGATGGCGATGGTGAATTTGGAAGAAATCTTTTTCTTCAGATTCTTCTCAGTCTTCACATACTCTATCTTCAACTTTCCTTAGATTTTTCTTTAATCTTGATTTTCTTTAATAGATCTCCGAAATTCGTGAAAACAGATATATAGTTCTCAGTCATTTTTATGGCTGTTTGCTCCGGAATACCTGCTTCTATGAGGCTTTTATAGAATGCGCCGGCAGCTTTACCCATTTCTCTGCCAACTTCCTCGGAGAAAATGCTCGCAATAACCTCTTTTATTAGCTTCGGCACTAGAGTTGATAGAGCGCTTAAAACCTCCTTCATCTCTTCAACATCTTCACTCATTATAATCATTCCCCTACCTAATACATATTAACCCAAACTATTTAACTTAAACTGAAGAATCCCCGAAAAAATAGCGCTAAAACCAATTACATTAATAGTTTTTCATGTTTTCTTACGTTTCTTTAGAAGAATCTTATTTATGCCATTTATCATCGCCTCAACGCTTGCCATAACTATATCCTCTCTTGCTCCACGCGCTGAAACAACGTTTCCATCCCGGTCTTCAACTTTTATTATAACCTCAGCCACAGCATCCGAACCTCCAGTTAGGGCTTCAAGCCTGTACTCGGTTAACCTAACATTAGCTAGGCTATCCGTTATTTTTTGTATAGCTTTAATCGCCGCGTCTACTGGTCCAACCCCGGTTTCGGCGGCAACGTACTCTTTGCCGTCAATAATCAGTTTAACTGAGGCGGTTGGAATCACCCTTATGCCGGTGACAACCGCTAAATCACTTAACTCAACAATTCTCTCTTCAAATGATGCGCCCATAACAGCCCTAGCAATAGCAAATAGATCGGCGTCTGTAACGGTTTTTCCTTTATCACCTAATTCCTTAACGCGTGCAACTATCTCCTTCAGCTGCTCCTCAGTTGGATGGAAACCTGCCTCCTCAAGTTCAGCTTTGACTCCATGTCTGCCAGCGTGTTTTCCAGCTATAAGCCTCCGCCGTCTGCCAACAAGGTCTGGGCTGAAAGGCTCAAATGTCGGGGGCTTAATAACGACTCCCTTTGTGTGAATGCCGGATTCATGGGCGAATGCGTTCTCGCCGACAATAGCCTTATTAGGCTGTATTATCACGCCCGTTAGGCGGGAAACCAGCTTAGAGGTTTCGTAAATAAGCCTAGTATTTATACGCGTCTTCTTCTTATGAAGTAAATGCAATCCCATAACAACTTCTTCTAGGGCTGCGTTGCCAGCTCTCTCACCCAAACCATTAACCGTAACATGAACTTGAGTCGCCCCGCCCTCAACGCCGGCGAGCGAGTTTGCTACTGCAAGACCGAAATCGTTATGACAGTGAACACTTAAGGGAACTTTCAGCTCTCTCTTCAGCTCCATAATCATTTTCTTCATGGAATCAGGTGTCATTATGCCAACCGTATCCGGTATATTTATGTAATCGGCTCCAGCCTCCTCAGCCGCCTTACAAACCTTCTTCAGAAACTCCATGCGCGTTCTCGTAGCGTCCATCGGCGAAAACTCGCACATGGCTCCATGATCCTTAATGTATTGAACCGATTTCATCGTAGCCTCTATGACCTGCTCAGGAGTCATATTTAAAGCGTACTTCATCTGAACTTCAGATGTAGAAATGAAAGTATGAATATATTTCACGTCACATTTTAGTGCTGCGTCAATATCGCTTCTTAATGCCCGGGCTAAAGCGCAAACATAAGCTCTTAAGCCAGCGTTAGCGATCTCCTTTAAAGCTCTCTGCTCCCCCCTGGATGCTGAGGGAAAACCGGCTTCAATTACATCTACGCCTAGCTTATCAAGCTGGAGGGCAATCTCCATTTTTTCCTCTGGAGTCAGTGATACTCCGGGTGTTTGCTCCCCATCACGCAAAGTAGTATCAAAAATCCTTACATATTCAGACTCCAAAACGCTTCCTCCTAGATTTTCAGCTGCATTATTTCGTTGCCTATTGCCTCACCCATCTCCTCGGTTTTAAGCTTTCCGCCTAAATCTGGAACCGCTAAATTCTTCTTCAGTGCTTCTATTAAGCCTAGCTCTATTGCCTCAGCGGCTCTTGAGCATTTTTGATCCTTATATTTTTCGCCAAGCCAATCAAACATCATTTTAGCAGCAAGTATCATTGAACATGGGTTAGCCGTATGTTTACCAACCCTTGTGGGCGCTGAACCATGAATCGGCTCAAATATTGCGAATTCATCGCCTATGTTTCCTC
>CAZWWD010000057.1:0-7137 GCA_964637155.1 uncultured Candidatus Bathyarchaeia archaeon | reverse complement strand
TAGATTCAGCTTTCTGAAATATTTCGTCACCCTTTTCTGTCCGTATGATTGTAAGAGACCAACCTTCAAGTCCTAATCCGCCAACAGATATGTCAGCTAACTCGGCGGAAAAATCTGGGCAGATGGCGCAATAATCGCATGAATATTTTTTAACTTCCTTTAAAGACGCAGTTCTAACTTCACCATTCTTCAATTTTAGAATCATCTTTCCTTTTATGTTAACTTTCTCAATGTCATTGGGTTCTATGCCTAACTGCTTCTGAAAGAACTGTTTGATAAGTCCCTCGTAAGTGAAGCTCTCGCTACAGAATAGCCCTATCATGAAACTAATCGCTTTAGCATACTTTCTTAATGGAAGCGCCTGAATTCTTCTGAGAGCATGAATCTGGCATGGTGTACCAACAAATGCGATTTTTCCGATCTTTCTCTCAACTCCATCCTTAAAAGCCAAAAGATTTGGTGAATAAGTATACTTCGTTCCAGCACACCTAAGTATTTCATACTTTGAGGCGGCAAACACGGGAACAGCCTTTAAAGGTTCGTTTAAGCTTTCACCTGATAAAGCAGCCCCGTCGATGGAACCCTCCTCGAGCGCAAATATTAGGAGCGATGTTACAACCCCACCATCCTGGCAGACTTTCAAAATTTCGCTACTTGTTGTTTTAGCCATAACGATTCGCTTATAGATACCGAATTCTTCATCGCTTCTTCGTTCTCTTCCAAAAATGAAGCGTTCTAAAGATGGGATTGAGAGATTAAATCTTGGACAAACCTGAGCGCATATGCCGCATATCTTGCACTCACTTATAAGCTTAGGCCTATAATCGGCGTATTCGAGGCAGTTAAAGGGGCATGAAATTACGCAGGCTGCGCATCCAACGCATAAATTGGATTCAATGACGGATTTCTTTAAGCTTTCCTCGAAACTAACTTTAGGGATTGGCACCTACTTCACCACGCTTTTCATTTTTAGCCAAAAAATAAAGAGGCTGAATTAAAATATATTTTGGTGAAAAAGCTTCTTACTCAGATGGCGGATGCCGTATGGACTTAAATGAACTGTTTAATAAATCACTAACGGTTAATTCGCAGGAATTTCTGGAACTTATTAACGACACCAACCAGATATTATCTGAAGAAGAAAGAGGCGTAGGAAACTTAAGGATTATTGGTAGACTCATATATATCCCACCATTTGGAGAAGCAATAGTTATAGGAGATGTACATGGCGACCTTTCAAGCTTAAGACATATACTTTCACAAAGCAAAGTTTTAGATAAACTCTCAAATGAACATAATTTCTATATAATTTTCTTAGGCGATTACGGTGATCGAGGAGCATATTCGCCCGAAGTCTATTATGTAGTCTTAACCTTGAAAAAAATGTTCCCAGATAAAGTTGTTCTCCTACAGGGAAATCATGAAGGGCCAGAGGACTTGCCTGCGCATCCCCATGATCTGCCATACCATTTAAGTAGGAAATTTGGTTCAGACAGCTTAATAGTTTACAGGAAGCTCAGCAGTCTTTTCAGACGCTTCTATACCGCTGTAATCGTTGAAGGGAAATACGTAATGCTTCATGGCGGTGTACCAAGCAAAGCGAAGAGTGTAGAGGATATTGCATTCGCATATAAAAAGCATCCCTCTGAAAGTCACTTAGAGGAGATTCTCTGGAGTGATCCAGTAGATGAGATCAGCGGTAAATATCCATCGCCACGCGGAGCCGGATATTTGTTCGGTAAAGATGTAACAGAAAAATTCCTTAAAATTTTGGGAGTTAAGCTCCTCATCAGAGGGCATGAACCAGCTAGTAAGGGATATAAGTTCAATCATGACGGAAAGATTTTAACGTTATTTTCTAGGAAGGGGGCACCCTACTATAACACTTATGCGGCATATCTAGCTCTAAATCTCTCGGAAAACCCTAATTATATAAATGCGATTGAGATTGAAAAGAGAATTCAAAAATTTTAGAAATTTTGGAAAAATTTCTCCTTTTCAGCAGAATCAACAATAATAAAAAGAAAGTTAAAAATCTACTAATTGCCTGTTGAAGTATAGAGTAAAATGATGGAGTTTCACGGATATTATTTAAGACAATTAGTCCCTTAATTATTTTAGGTGTAGAGGCGAATGGAAGGATTTTATACGTCTACTATCGGGAGCTTTCCTCTGGAGGACTCGGAAGCGAATAGGGAGCGGTGCATAAGAGACTTGATTACTTTAGGAATAGATTTCCCCACTTATCCTCAACTAACTGATATGGGCAAACAATTTTTGGATGACTTAATTCGCCAAGATTGTGGAATAATTGTGGAAAAAGGTAGATACAAACTGGCTGATAGAAAAATAAGAATGACTGTTCAACCTCCGGGGCTTGATCCCTTCCTATGGGCAATAAGATATGTTAAAGATAGAGGTTTAAAAGTTAAAATTAAGGCTGCTATAACTGGGCCGTTCACTTTATCATCTTACATAGAAATTAGGAAAGGAGTATCGCCTTTCAACACGGCTTTATCTAAGATTGAATTAATAGAGCAGTTCGCTCATATAATATCTGAAAGCTGTCGTGTTGCTTCAAGAGATGCAGGTATGATCTCCATAGATGAACCTATTTTAGGGGTTATTGTGGGGATGAGAATCCCCTTTAAATATGCTGAGGAGGATATTGTGAGGATATTTAATGATTTAAGGGAAAGTTGCGGAAACGTTCTAACTGGAACTCATATTTGTGGTAGAATTTCACCAAAATTAGCTAATATTCTATTAAAAACCAACTTAGACTTTTTAAGTCATGAATTTTATGATTCGCCCGAAAACATTAGAATTTATGATCCCGATACCCTGAAGAGAAATGGAAAAATATTGTCAGTGGGTTGCGTGTCGAGTAAGAATCCAAGGATAGAAAGTCCTCAAGAGATTCTAGATTTAATGATGAAATTTAAGAACTATGGTGAATGTTTGATTTTCACACCGGACTGCGGCTTTAGAAATCTAATTGTTAATGGTTCTAGGGAAAAAGGCTATGAAATTGCCATCAAAAAACTTAAAAATATGGTTAAGGCAGTGGCCATGTTTGGAAAGATTTCTCATTAGATTAATCCGACTTCGCGAAGTATCTTCTTGAATTCCTCTTCCTTTAATGAAGCCTTTCTACCAGATTCATAAAGCTTTCTGACCTTCTCAACCACTGTCATTAAAGTTTCCGTATCTGGCTTCTTACCGGTAATTTCCATAATTTTATGTCTAATTATTGCCTTACCGGAATGTTTGCCTATTGTTAGTCTACGAGTGTTTCCAACAAGTTCAGGTGGATAGGGTTCATAGGTGGCTGGATCATTGAGAACACCATGCGTATGAATGCCGGATTCATGTGCAAAGGCGTAGGCACCAACTATAGCTTTGTTAGGTGGAATAATATAACCTGTCGCGCGGCTCACAAGCTTCGCTAAAGCAGTTAATTTGTTTGTTTTCCCCTCAAATTTTTTGACGCCATAATGAAGGTACAGGTTCATTATGATCTTTTCCGTTTCAGCATTTCCAGCTCTCTCACCTATGCCCAGAAGCGTTGTGCTAAGATAAATTCTATCCCACACTCCGGAAGCTGCTCTAACAGCCGCCATTGTATTCTCCACAGCGTTTCCAAAGTCGTCGTGTGCATGAATTTCTATATCCTTTATTTTTGTCTCATATTTGATGGCTCTAATCTTCGCTGGAATCCCATTTGGTAGAGGCGCATCAATATCTGATAGGCCGACGCCGACGGTATCACATACTCTATAGCACTCAGCCCCCGCCTCGGCGACAGCGTTAATAAACTTCTTCTCAAACTCCCAGTCCGCTCTAGTACTGTCCTCGCCGTGAACGAAAACCCTCAAACCATGATCCTTTGCAGCGTACTCAACAGCTTCAACAACCCTGTTTAAGAGTTCTTCTGGAGACTTGTCTGGCCATTTTGCCCTAAAATGTATATAGGATACTGGATGTGAAATTCCAACTTCTTCAAAGCCGCAGTCGATTGCATCATCTATATCCTCTTTAACAGCTCTGCACCAGCCAGCTATACGAGCGTTTAATCCCATCTTCTGAATGAGTTTTATAGCTTCTTTGTCGGGTTTCTGATAATGGTGTAGTTCTATCCGCTCAACTCCGATTTCATCGAGAAGACGAGCTATCTCCGCAGCATCCTCTGGGGAAACCGCCAAGCCAGGCATTTGAATACCGTCTCTTAGCGTTGTGTCATCTACTATTGGATTGGTTTTCAAAGATAGCTTAAAGTATATGTCATCAAACTCAATCTTCTTCATAAACCTCTAACTCCCATTACACATTTTATTTTCCTTAATTACTTTTATGGAGGAACTAATGGAGGTGGATGAAATATGGAGATTAATGTTTCAGTATGCACAACATTCGGATGTTGCTCAACCATTTCATAGATTATTTTCCGCAGTTCTTCAAGGCTATTCGCTTCTATAACTACGACGGCATCGTATCTTCCAAGAACGGAATTAGCCATTCTAACGCCTCTTATCCGTCTAGATCTAACTATTTCCTCCGATGTTCCAGGTTTCATCCTAACAAGCACGAATGCTCTCAACTTTTTTCTCCGCAAATCTTTATCCGTAGTCATCTTTCAATCCTCTAGAACTTTTACTCGTTTTCAACTTCAGTTAAAGTTAATGCGGTTTCGGTGTGTACAATGTTAGGATCCTTTTCAATGACCTTGTACAAAATTTCATTTATGCTATCTAGATTTGCCGCTTCAATTATTACAATTGCGTCGAATCTTCCATATATGGCGTCTGCTTGAACAACTTCCTTAACGTTCTTCTTTATTCTCTTAATAACCTCTAAAGACGTTCCAGGTTTAGTCTCAATAAATATGTATGCTCTCATCAAACACCTCCCTCCAATTTTATTTTTACCTCCTAATTAAGCTAGATCTAATAATCCAGATACTTCATTATCTCCCAAGGCGTTATGTAAAGGCAGTATTGATTCCAATCATTCGTCTTGTACTCTATAAACGTGTCGAAAATATGGCTTCCAAGAGTTCGATGGATCACTTCGTCACTTTTCATCTCTTCAATGGCCTCCTTTAACGTTGTTGGTAGCTCTCTTATACCTAAAGCTCTTCTTCTTTCTGAAGGAAGTGAATAAATATCTTCGTCAACAGGATCCCCCGGATCAATCTTCTTCTTAATTCCATCAAGCCCAGCCATTAAGAGACATGAGAATGCTAAATATGGATTGCATGAAGGATCTACACCTCGATACTCCGCTCTTTTCTGATGAGCATACTTTGGCCCCTTATAGTATACTGGTATTCTAACTAGCGCTGACCTATTTCGACGTGACCAAACAATATATATTGGCGCCTCGAATCCCGGGACAAGTCTCTTGTAGGAGTTTACTGTTGGACAGCATATGGCCGTTAAAGCTCTTGCGTGCTCGAGTAAGCCTCCTATGAAATATCTCCCGGTCTGACTTAGTTCTGCATATTCATCGTTTTCATCATACATTGCATTTATGCCATTTTTCCATATGGAAATGTGGGTGTGCATTCCACTTGCATTATCGAGATATATTGGCTTAGGCATGAAGGTTGCTATTAATCCATGTTTTTTAGCTACATTCTTCGCCACAAACTTGTAATATATCGTTTTATCAGCGGTTTCAACTAGAGGACCATACTTAAAGTCTATCTCAATCTGTCCTGCTGTGGCGACTTCATGATGATGCTTTTCAATCTTAAAGCCGAAGAATTCCTCTAGAATTGAGGAGACTTCATTTCTATACTCAACCGTTGTATCTTCCGGTGGCGGTCTAAAATAGGCTTCTTTAGGTCTGAGAACGTAACTGCCGCCGGATATCTCCGGCGACCGGGGCACAACACGTGGAGCGCCCCAAGAGTCGCCCTTACCTCCGCTTGGACTAGTCCAGAGATCCCAAACAAGCTTAGTTGGATCTATTGACGAAAAAATGAAGAATTCTATCTCAGGAGCAAAGTATGCGGTATAACCCATTTCAGCAGCAGCTTTAACAGCTCTCTTAGCCACATAACCTCTAGGATCAACCTCGGACGGCCCCCTACTTCCGTAAGCCTCACAAACATCTCCTATAATAATTGCGCTTTTCTGACTTTCATCGTTCGTCCAAGGGAGTATGGCTAGAGTCTCTGGATCTGGCATGAGAACCATGTCTGATTCTTCAATGGATTTAAAGCCTCTAATTGAAGAACCATCGAATCCTAAACCGGAGGTGAAGGCTTCTCCCTCAATGTAATCTCTTGCTGGTATGACCATGTCCTGCATTAAGCCTCTTATGTCTACGAATGAAGAGTGAACCCATCGAACCCTGTTCGCTTTTAAGATTTCAATGGCCTTTTTTATTGATTCGCTAAGGGAGTTGTTATCTTCCATTTTGAAACACCGTTTTTATTCAATAATTTGCTCTTTTATTGCACGGTCACATATAAATATTTCGTTTCAATTAGAGAAAAATTTAAATATGCTTATGATTTACTGAATAAATATTCAAAAACTGAGGTGAAGCGGTTGCCCGCCCGCAAAATCGATAAACTAGATCTTCAAATAATTAAATTGTTGCAGGAAGATTCGCGAATGAGCTTCAATAAAATCGCTAGTAAACTAGGCATATCGGTTGGAACGGCATATAATCGTGTTAAAAGTCTCGAGGAAAAAGGAGTCTTGAAAGGTTACACCGTGCTTATTGATCCGGCTATAATTGGATACGGAACCATAGCTATAATACTTATTCAGGCGGAAGGAGCCCATTTAGTTAATGTAGAAAATGAAATTGCGAAAATTGATAATGTTGTTGCGGTCTATGATATAACTGGAGACTTCGATATAGCAGTAATAGCTAGATTTAAAGATAGATACGGATTAAACGCCTTTGTCAAAAAAATTTTATCAATGCCATATGTTAAAAGAACAGTTACAAGCGTTGTTTTAAATGTGGTTAAAGAAGACTTCAGAGTTAAAATTCCATAAATCTATCTCCTTTTTACAAATTTCCCCTATTTCTTCAAGCACCTGCTCAATCAATTAGTTTTCTCTCACCAAAAATTAAGCTGATGCCCATATATCATGCTTACAGCATAAACACCAA
>CAZWWD010000056.1:0-7320 GCA_964637155.1 uncultured Candidatus Bathyarchaeia archaeon | reverse complement strand
GGAAGAAAGGAAAATCAAAACTCACCATAAAGGAGATAATAAACTTCCTAACCTACATCGTTAGATCGCTTTTTTAAAATTTCTCTTTGTCATCGATATGTCGGGAATAAAATTTCCTTAATTGAATGTTTTTAAGCGCTAAGGCTGTCTGCTCATCGAAGCATTAATACCTGTCCTCCTAACAGTTACGCCTCTAAATTGTATAGGTATATCAGAATTTGGATATAATCCCCTAAACTCTAAACATAGGGGCATGAGAGATATATCGAACTTAACCGTAAAATTACACCATTCACCAGAAAGTTCACCGACACTGATCCTCCTAGAAGCTAAAATAATTCTCCCCTCCTCAGCAGCTACATCGATAACCAACGCTAATTCCCCGTCAGCCGCATCGAAAAAAGCATCCGATTTAACCCTAAGTGAGAAAGCAGCCTCATAAGATCCCGGAGGATAATACTCATAGGGGCCATACCACAAGAATGAGCTTCCGCCACCTTTATACTCTAAGATTTCCTCTCCACTATCAATATAAACTCTTGATTCACTTTGATTATAAATAAAACTTGATGGAGCATAAAATCTTGTAAGCCCCTCATACAATATTGGTGGACCAGAATAATTAAGTTTGTAAAGAACAATGCTGTCAGCCTCCGCTAAAACACCATACTTTCCTTCAGCTAGAAGCTTCCTAGCGGATGGTAAAGGCACTACAACCCCCACTTTAGCGCTCTCCTCACCTAAATCCAGCAGTATATATTCGGGATTTAGCTTGTCTTTAAAGGGAAGCATTTCATAGAATTCCCAATCGCTGGAGGGAACCTCCAACAGAACAAATGGAGTTTTATCAGCCAATTGGGGATAGAAACGTACTTGAGTAAGCACAACAGAATCCTCCGGTATAAAGCTAACAAACAAATCATAAAGATTGTGTTTTTCATTTCTAGATAAATCGATCCTATATCCATAAATTTGAGTTCGAGAACCAAATCTTGTAGGCGCTGGAACCAGCCCTAATGGCCCAATCAACAAATTAAGTAAAAGGCTTGAAGAAAGCATGAGTGTACAAATTCTCTTCAAATCCGCACCAGTTATCTTCACCTTATAGATCTGTATTTTTGAAGCTTTCTCAACCCCAAATATTGTAGCGACAGCCAAAGTTGGCAAGTTCATAGCATGATACTGGAGATAAATCGTGTAAAAGGGAAATGAAGACAGCAACACGGTTCCCATCCAAGGCAACAAAACAATCATGAATTTCCCACTTAACACTGGCATAAAAAGATATGGCGCCAGAAGCCAGAAAAGATTCAGCAATTTAAGATTAAAATCTCTACTTAGCGCCTGAAAAACTAAATCCGGTCTAAGAAGTAAACTTTGAATTATCTCCTCCAACCTTCTTCCCAAAGTAATCCAGCCGCGTTGCGGAGTCCACACAGGATTAATGCGATGCTCAACATAGAAAGCTGTAAATGAGATAAGCGTACTCAAAATAAGCGATATCAGAGGGATTTTTCTCTTTCCCTCAGCTTTAAGATTGGTGAGAATCAGATAAATTGAAAAGAAAATCATTACAATAGGGGTAAACTCATTAACCATGCATGAAAGTATAAGCGACAGAAAGAATAGTTTAATACATTTAGCTTCATAGAAATATACTGACAGAATAAACAGGGTTGGAAAAAGCGAGATCTCATGAAAATCATATAAGAGAAGATATAAGGAGCCTGGGTGTACTAGATAAGCAAGCGATAGAAGCATTGAAGAAAACCCGCCTAGTTTCCTCTTACCCAATAAATAAAGTGGTATACTGCCAAATGCGAAAAATAAGGCTTGCACAATTATGAGAGTGATAGGCGACGGCCATATGAAGTAAATGGGAAACAGCAAATAAAGGATTGGGGAAAAATGGACCCCTAAATAATTGCCAGACGGATTTTTACAAAAATCCAAAGAATCATACATGAACCCCAATTTAAGAAGACCTTCAAAAATCTGCGTGAAAACCCCCAAATCCCAAGAACTCTGATAGGAAACATATCTGTGAACTCCAATGAACGAAACCACTGCCGAATAAACGCCTATAACCAGTAAATGTGGCGCAAACTTAAAGCAGACTCCAACCGTCTTCACTATAACACTCCGCTTCATCAGACATCACTTCAACCTTAAAGGGCCGACAAGCCAATAAGCTATAATCACAACTAATCTCCGCCGCCCCTTTTCCCCTCTATAAACCTGTTCACCACTTCCAAAACTTTTCTCTCAAAAACGGATTTATCAAAATTCAAGGCTCGGGCACGAGCCCTGGCAGCAACTTCACACCTTAAATTTTCATCCCTCAATATTTTCTTAATTATTTCGGCAGCTTCGTTAACATTACGATAGGAGAAACCGTATAGGCCCTGAGAGCAGCCTAAAATATCAATCCACGGTCCACCGCTTAACGGAACAACTGGAATGCATCCAGCCGCCATAGCTTCGACAACAACCATCCCAAAAGCCTCAGAAGTTTGCGCATGCAATAAAACCTTAGCCCTATAGAGGGCTTCAATGAGATTTTTGAATGGTTTATTAATGAGAAGGTCAACTCTATCCTTGAGTCCCATCATGTCAATAGATGACTTTAAGTCGTTGACGATTCCCTCAGATCCGTGGCTAATTGAACCTATTATCAAAAATTTAGCTTCATCAACTAGCTTCGCAATTTTTAAAATAACTTCGAGGGATTTGCCTGGATGAAGTCTAGAAATTGTGACAACTAGATTCTGCCGTTCCCCCTCATTATAATCATTTGAGTTCATTAGTTTTTCAACGTCAACAGGTGGATGAATCACCACTGAGTCTCTCCCCAGAAACTTTTTAATAATCTTTCTGAGGAAACTTGAATTAGTTAATAATATTCCTTTAGAATCAATCTTTCCAATAAACCTTAATAAAATATCATAAAGTTTACTGTAGCAATTCCAAATGGTACTCTTACCTAAACGTACATCTGAGAATGAGTGGGCGAATCTAATGGGTATAGCATTAACATAGACTATGTCTCCGAAAGAATCAATAAGCTCCCCTCCGGTTACCAAAACCAGATCAAAGTCGCCGAAGAATCTGATAACTAAAACCTCAAGCAAATAGAACATAGCAATTATAAGCTTCCGAAACATGGTGCCGTGAAGAACTCTCGGGAAACCTGCAAAAAGAAAACGCTCTTTAAAATTCAAATCATAAAAATCTCCAAAAACCTTTCTAAGCAAATCCCAATCAGTCCTATCAACCGTGAAAAGCGTAATGTCGCAGCCAGCTTTCGACAATGCGCGAATAAAACTCAAACAAACTTTTGATGCTCCCCCCAAAAAATTTAGTGAGGAATGAATAACGGCTGCTCTCATATCAGATCATCCGCCAACACAAAGCTAAAATTGCCGACATCATATTTAAAATTAAAAGATAAAATAAAGAGAACAATCAGGGGGAACCTAGGACACGTAAACTAGGAGACTCAATGATGAGAATTCATAAATTGGAAGAAAAATTCATGAGAATTCCAGCCTCATTAAAAGAAAGCGCTGTCAGCTTTACAAAAGAAAACTGGCAAAACATTATATTATTTGCTTCAATCTTACTGTATGGTGTAATCTTCTCCTATTACACACTGTTAAAACATTACAGCTTTAATAGCTATGCATGGGACCTTGGTATATTTAATCAAGCGCTGTATACAACACTTTTTTATGGGAAACTTCTATATTATACGGCGGATCAATTTTTAAATCCGTCAGGCTCCTACTTGGCATTTCACTTCAGTCCAATACTTTTCGTCTTATTGCCTTTTTATGCTATTTATCCCTCGGCTGAAACTTTACTGGTGATAAAATCTTTTCTTCTAGCTTTAGGCGCTCTCCCCCTTTTTCTCTTAGCGAAAGATGCGTTAAAAAGTGATAGAGCCGCCCTCATGTTCGCCATAGCATACTTGCTGCATCCTGCGATTCAAGGATCAAATTGGTTTGATTTCCAGCAACAGGTGTTCATACCCATCCTCATCTTCTTTTCAGTATATTTCATGAATAGAGAGAAATGGAAACTTTACTTTCTCACACTAATGTTATCACTTATGATCTCGGAGCATACAACCCTTCTGATACTTGCTCTCTCAACCTACTACCTGCTAACAAGCAATTTAAGAAGAATTCCGCATCTAATTAAGAAGCCCAGAATAACGCGTGAAATAATGATGCTTCTAACAGTAATATTATGCATATTATTTTTCTACATCTCGGAATCCATAAAGAATCTATTTCCAATACGACCGGAATTCCTAGAAGTGTATAAAGCCACAAGCACCTATAGTGTTTTAGGCTTCAAGGGTGGTTCCCTGCTTTCCCTAGTATTTTACGTTCTCCTCAACCCAAATAAGTCTATAGAGGCGCTCCTCTACGATTATCCAATAAAACTACTCTACATAATATTCCTCTTTGCCCCTTTAGCTTTCCTGCCTTTTGGAAGCAAAATTACGGTTGTTTCAATTCTTCTCTTACTGCCATTCCTCCTATCAAATTACCCCGCTTACTATAAGATCGGAGCGCATTATCCCCTCTACGTAATAACACCAATTTTTCTAGCGGCAATAGACACATTATCCAAAAGAACAAAACGTGATATCGAAAGTACATTGAAAATAGTGCTAGTTGCCTCACTCTTACTTATTATATCAACAAGTCCAATAAGCCCCGTATCGCGACCGCTCATAGAACAAAACATACTGTGGTATCCCATGCCTAGGCCAATAAATGAAGACTTAGAAGCCCTACATAAAATATTAGATTTAATTCCGAAAGATGCTTCAGTGCTAACTCAAAGCCACATTTTCCCGCATGTATCAAACAGAATCGATGCTTACGTGCTACCCCCATATGTCGGCACGGAGGACCAAATGAAAATTTTGAAGGCTTACGTCAAACAGTTAATCAATAAAAGCGATTACATCTTTCTAGAGATTAAGATAAACGACTATTGGACCAAGTTTACTCTTAATGAAATAAAAGACACCAATCTCTTCAATGTATATGCCTTCTCAAAATGGGCTTTTCTCTTCAAAAAAGATTATGCTGGCCCCGCGTTAATGGTTGGTCCCGCAAAAAAAGAGGTTTTTGAAGCATACAAAGATCTATATCTCAAGCCATCCGTGAGGATTTTGGTGGACGAATCCTCAAAAAGCGGACTGGTTGCATTCTATCCTAAAAACTCTAAAGAAGACATATTTGTTTACGGGCCATACACCTCTCTACCCAAAGGAATCTACAATGTGACATGCACAATAAAGTTCGGCCCCCACAGTGAAGGTTACCTAGCGACTTTCGATGTTGCTGATGAAATTGGCGAGGTTTGCCTTGCCAGAAAAGACTTGTATGGATTTGAGATAAAACCCAATGTCTGGAATAATATAACGCTAACCTTCGCAATAAAAGAGTTAAGAACCAACATTGAATTCCGAGTTTCATCAACTGGAGTAGCAGATGTATACGTGGATCGTGTAATTCTGAAGCACATATCAAGTGAGGTGGAAAACAGCTTTGGTACACTAACCTTCAACTATAGGAACCTAAAGATTAATGGAGAGATAACCGAAGACAGAATCCTACTTCGTTCAGCTCAAAGTAAAGAGAACCCGTGGAGCTTCTGGTTTGGTCCATACATATCATTACCGCCTGGAAAATACAGAGTTACATTTAACCTTAAAGTTAATCCCGCTCCAAGCATGGAGGATAAAATCATAATGTTAGAGGTCGTAAAAGATCATGGTGCAAACATAATGGTAAGCATGAATCTTTATGGAAAGAACATACTTGAAAACCAATCGTCTTCAGGGTGGTGCAAGATAACATTAGAATTTAGCACGGAAACGTGGATCAGAGAAGTTGAATTTAGAGGCGTAGATCCCTCAAAGAAGTATGATATTTACTTAGCCTATATTCTCCTAGAGAAAATCCATTAACTTTTCAAAAGCATTTCAAGAACATGCACGTAAGAAACAATCTTCTCCCTAAACAACTCTTCCCTAAAATTTTCAGCTATTTCTCTTAGTTCCAACATTAAACTGTGATCCCCAAATCCTATTCTCGAGCCTATTTTCTCCGCTGCCTCCTCATAGCTTGAGTATAGTAAATCTCTGGGAAGATACTCAGGTATCCCACCACTTTCCGGAGCAATAGGTATGCAACCGTTAGCCATTGCTTCCACAACCATTATGCCAAAAGGTTCATTGAGCCCCAAATGTAGATAATGAGAGAACCTCCTAAAGAGCTTCAGTTTAACAGCTTCACTTACATAACCTAAATATTTTATATTGAAACCCTGCTTAGATAGACTACGTATAATCCTCAAACCCATATAATCGGTCTCACCTATAACAATAAAATTAACCCTCCTAGATAACTTAGTGACGATTTTGGGAAGAAAAATTACGCCGCTTAAAACTTTAGGTTTACCCACAATAACCGCGAAATCTCTCCGCTCATCAAATCCTCGAAAAGGCTTTATGGGAACAGGCGGATAGAGAACCTCCGAATCTAAATCATAAATTTTCTTAATCAAACGCTTAGTAAAAAAGCTGTTGCTCAAATGCATAAGATGGCTTCTCTTAGTGAAATTCCAAAAAGGAGATAACCACTCATTCTCAAGAACAGCGAACCCCACTCTCTCGTAAAGTCTCATATAAGGCCTAAGGTTCTTAAGTTGCATACCCGCCTTTGGCTGATGATAAACAAGGTGACCGGCAACTGGAAATAAAGGGCTTGAGGAAGTTATGATCAAAAAACGATTAGTATGTCGCTCCCAAAGAGATTTCAACATGCATCTCATATGCGCCATTATCCGCAGAATTACATCGGTTCTAATTTGCTTACTTCCAGTAATTTTCGCCAGCATAATTGGAACAGATAATTCATATACTCGATACCCAGCCTCAATTAATGCATCTTTAATCACCCTATAAACGTATTCCCCCCCAGTTCTTGGTTTCAAAGTATCATTAACGCTTATCATTAGAACGTCGCTTTTCAAATTATTTATCTCCCCCCAACCTAACCAAATCAAATAATTTAACATGTTGCTTGGCTACATTATCCCAGCATCTGCCCATAAACTTTCTCTTTAATTTGCTCCCCAATCTTCTCCTAAGTTCCGCATCATTAGACAGTAGAGTTAACGCCTCTACTAAGCTTGTTTTATCTTTCGGTTCGGTCATTATGCAGTCTTCTCCATCCTTTAGTTCAACTTCAAATTTAGGCACCCGACTGCAAATAATTGGCTTCCCATACATTG
>CAZWWD010000055.1:0-7525 GCA_964637155.1 uncultured Candidatus Bathyarchaeia archaeon | reverse complement strand
AACGCTACAATGAAATTAAAAATGAAGTCAGTCGAATGCTAAGATTAGTCGGCTATAACGTTAATAAGATTCCATTCATCCCAACATCCGGGTGGACCGGTGACAACCTGGTTAAGCCAAGCGAGAAAATGCCATGGTATAAGGGTCCAACGCTTTATCAAGCTTTGGACAGCCTTGAGGTGCCTCCTAAACCAGTTGACAAGCCGTTGAGGATACCAATACAGGATGTATACTCAATAACTGGAGTTGGGACGGTACCTGTTGGCCGTGTTGAAACTGGGGTTCTAAAAGAAGGGGACAAAGTCATATTTATGCCGTCAGGTAAGACTGGAGAAGTCAAATCAATAGAGACCCATCACGTTAGGATACCGAGAGCTGAGCCAGGCGATAACATAGGATTCAATGTTAGAGGAGTATCAAAAACCGAGGTAAGGAGAGGCGATGTTGTGGGACATCCGGATAACCCGCCGACAGTAGCCAAGGAATTCATAGGGCAAATAATAGTCATCTACCACCCGACAGCAATAGCCGCCGGATACACTCCTGTTCTTCACGTTCACACGGCGCAAGTCGCATGTCGATTCGCTGAGCTCTTGAAGAAAATTGATCCAAGAACTGGTCAGGTGGTAGAGGAGAACCCAGCGTTTCTCAAAACTGGTGACAGCGCTATAGTTAGATTTGAACCACTGAGACCAGTATGCCTAGAGGTTTACACCGAGTTCCCGGAGCTAGGTAGATTCGCCATACGTGACATGGGCACAACTATTGCTGCTGGTGTTGTAAAAGAGATAACCAAGAAGGCTTAGATGGTAAACAGTTGTATGAGGGGCGCTTTATAATCTCTTGACTCCCCTACCCTTTTTTTAAGCTAAATTTAGTTAGGTGAAGAGGCTCCCTTTCATGAGCGGGGAGAAAGTTGAAATAATGTATTTTTATTCGGATCTATACGAGAGTAAGAGGAGTCTTCTTCCGATAGTGCGGAGGCTACGGAGGAAAAGAAGGGATATACAGATCCGTCTGATTAATGTTGAGGATCCAGAGAACAGCGAATTAACCGAGTTCTACGGCGTTAACAGTGTTCCTTTGGTCATATTTTTAACTCCAAAGGGCGAGGTGGCTGCTAGGAAAAGCATATCACTCTCAGATGAAAACATTATAAATGATATTGCCAATCGGATTGTTAGGGGGGATTTACCTAAGCCGCAGGTGAATGAACTTAAAAAGAAAATTATTAAGTCATTTAGGTCGGTTTCCAGGAGGAACGAATTAACCCAACTATTGATCGAGCAGATTGAAAGCGATATTCTCGAGGCGGATTCGGAGGCAGAAATTTATGACGCAGTAAACTTTCACATAAGCACAATAAATCATACGATTAATGACCTAGAAGAATACAAGAGAGTTCTGCAGAAATATATGAAAAAACAACAAAGCTTCATTATCTGAAATAAAAAAATAATTAGTTTTTGAAATTTGTTTATCCGATGTAAGACGTTTTTTCCTCTTCTATTCTTCTCACTTCTCTTTCAGCCATTTTCCGTTGCTCCTCGATCCTTCGCATCTGTTCCTCAATCCGCGCAATCCTATAAATCTCCTTATCTAAATCTGTTAAGTCAATTTTCAAGTTTAGCATTTCTTTTAGAACCATCAGGATGCTTTTTGCGGCTTTTGGATCCGGCATATAACCTGGGGTTTCGCCTAAAAGACATATTCCATCAATACCCTTGAATTTGGCTAGGCCCACCAATAATCCTGCTGCGCCAACTATTGGGCTTCCAGGGGAATTACTTTGTGACCCAGCCTCTAAAGCCTTTTTGAGAACCTCTGAGCTCGTCGCTGAAGCTAGCACTCTAGGCGTATCCGTGACATCTCTCCTATATCCACCCACAGTTATAACCAGCTTAACGTTTTTTTCCTTTGCGAAGTCAAGAATTGTGTTTGCTACTTCGTACTGGCCCTCAACGGTTTGAGCTTGGCTGTCGCCAGTTAGAAGTATTAAATCATTTCCGTCCGAATAGTTTTTCCAGTAATAGAATTCGTTTCTTAGAAGTTTTATATTGCCTTTATCGTTCACTAGAACATAGTAGGCGAAGTGGGGTGAATAAAGCTCAGCGAATTTTTTCGCTTTCAGCTGCTTTATTAGATATTTGACGGTTATTTTACCAACCATCCCTAATCCTGGAAGCCCCTCAATGAGTATCGGATCTTTCAGTTTAACCTTTTCTTTCTCTATTATTATTGTGTTCTTCATTCATTTCGCTCCTTAAAGCACTCTTATATATGGCGTATTTATCGTCTGGTGAAAATTTTGCTGGATGCGGGACGCGTACTTTTCCTCCACAGTGAGGGCATACATCTTTTTTAAGCGTGTATCTTCCGCATTTTATGCATTTCCTTAATAGCCAGACCATAGCGTTTTACTCACTCTTAAATGATCCTTGTCCTCCAAGGCGGGTTATCGTGCTTATAGCGGTGTTCACCACCTTCTTTAGAATGGCATTTGCTTCTTTATAATCTTTAGCTGCGACTTCCACTTGGTATTTAGGGGGGGCTATCACATATATTCTGATGTTTGAACCCCGCTTAAACCCGCTTTTCTTAGCTTTCAGCAATGCCTCCTTTATTCTTAAAACGCCATCCGGCTTTGTACAGGTTAAATTCAGCACCCCCCTCACTTTAACAGCTGAAACTCTAATTCTCTCTTTTGCAATCTCAGTGAGGACTTCAGCTATTTCTTTGGGCACTCCAACCCTGAGTAAGGCTTCAACGCCCTCCCTAGCTGCAGCTTCCAACCCTTCATAGATATCGCTAAAAGACCGCTCAATGGGATCGGCGATTTTCTCATATAATTCTTCCAGAGTTAATCCAAGCTTCTGGGATGCGCTTCTGAGTAGGCTCTCGGTCTTTCTAGCTCTCTTCCAAAGAAGAATTTTTTCTCTCCTCTCACGCTGCGTTACTCTTCTGAGCGACAAGTCTATCTGATTTCTCTCGGGGTCAACCCTTAAAACTTTTAAAACAACTTTCTGGCCTTCACGGATGTGATTACGGATATTTCTTATCCAACCGGACGATATTTCTGATATATGGAGGAAGCCTTCCTTTCCATATTCGTCTAGGGTTACATATGCGCCGTAATCGGTTATCTTATTAACTGTTGATATGACAAGTTCTCCGACTTCAGGCCATTCATCATCTCTAAATGTAGACATATTTTCACTCCAGCATCCCGGTTACTCGAATTTATTTACTATTTCACCCTTGATATTAGCTTTCCCGCCTGTCGGTTCTGCAAGAACCGCTCCACAAATATTGCAACGTACAACTGAAGATGCATGGCTGAAAGTTATCTGCTCGTTACCGCAATCCGGACATTTCACTTGGAGAAAATTGCTTCTCGGCTTGGGAATAATCTTTTCCCAAATCCTCATCTTTAGGCGGCGCCTCCTCCCAGAGTTTACTTTATTTCAAGTCTTTTCAGGCGGATACCTTTTCTATGAAGAGTGTAGCCGCAATCTTTACACTTGAGCTTCAATGTCTGCTTTTTAGTCACTTTCGCCTTACGTCTAAGTATCGGATATTTCTGACCGCCATAACCTTTTCTTTCACGTTCATGGGCTCGCTCACCTTTAGCAAGGGCCCTACGTTTCCCATCCTTATATAGGGAAACTGTGTGTACTGTATGCTTGTTGCATCTTGGGCAATGCGTCACTATTTCTCTAGGCACGTTCATTGAAGACCCTCATACAGCGTTTACTCAGCTCTTGTTCTTGTATAAGAGCAAATGAGAACATATTTAAATTTTTTGAATGCATTTTTTAAGCTGTAAACCACCGTTGAACTAGGCCTCTTTTCTTCACTGTGGACATATACTTCTTCCCTTCCTCTTAGGGATAATTTGGATCCTATGTAGCTGGCGATTATTGCAGTTATCGGTGAAATCGAATACATTAAAACATCAAGTAATGTTGGCACATAATTTCCGTATAGGGATGCTAGTGGCTCATTGAACGCGTAAAGGTAACCCAGGGTGAGGCCTGCAGCTATAGCGTCAGTGAAGAGGTAGGTTGTCATCGCAATTATCATTGCGTCCCTAAACCTGTTGGTTCTAGAGAAGAATATGACTGCCAAAGAAGATATGAAGGAAGGCAAAAAATATAGGTCTACAGAGGACGTGAACATGGAAATGGTTATTGATAGAAGTGTACCTAATATACCTAATCTTATGAGGCTTGCCACGGGGGGTGCGGGGATAACAGTTACATGCCGCTCTTGAAATCTTTTAACGGGAGCACCGCAGTTTGGACAGTAAACAGCGCCCTCAGGTAGCTTGAAGCCGCATTTACTGCAATTGGCCATTTCGCTTTCACCATCACACTTTAAAACATCCGGTTCTTATAAAGACTTCTTGCCTATTAATTTTATCGGAGGGCTAAATCGATGTCTTTATATTTATCTAGAATTATTTCCTCTACTGTTGATTGCTATGGCCAAAAATGTTAGGCTTCCACGTCAGCCGGAAATAAATATCGGTACAATAGGGCATGTGGATCACGGGAAAACAACTTTAGTTGAAGCGCTCACCGGTGTTTGGGCTGCAAGACACAGTGAGGAATTAAAGAGGGGTATAACCATAAAGCTTGGATACGCTGACGCACCAGTCTACAAGTGCCCTGTATGTGAGAGCCCGCATAATTATTCGACCAGCGAAATTTGTCCACGATGCGGTTCCAAAGGAGAGTTTGTTCGAGCACTCAGCTTTGTGGATTCACCTGGTCATGAAGCCTTGATGGCGACCATGCTTTCCGGGGCAGCGGTCATGGACGGCGTCATACTGGTTATAGCCGCTGATGAACCATGCCCTCAACCTCAGACCCGTGAACATTTGGCTGCAGTAGAAATAGTCGGCGTTGACAAAATAGTTATAGCTCAAACCAAGATAGATCTGGTAAGTAAAGAGAGAGCGCGTGAAAGCTATGAGGAGATAATCGAGTTTACAAAGGGAACGATCGCTGAGGGAGCGCCTATAATTCCCATATCTGCACTTCACTCGGTTAATATAGATTTACTGTTATATGCTATCGAGAAGTACATTCCCACGCCGAAGCGAGACCCAAGTAAACCTCCACGCATGTATGTTGTGCGATCTTTTGACGTGAATAAACCTGGAACACCTATCGAGAAGCTTGTAGGCGGAGTTGTAGGAGGCTCAATAATTCAAGGCAAATTCAGGGTTGGAGAAGACATCGAAATAAGACCTGGAATAAGAGCGACGGCGAGAGGCGCATATGAACCGCTATTAACCAAGATAACAAGTCTGCACGCCGGCGGCCAAAATGTTGAGGAGGCTGTATGCGGCGGCTTGGTTGGCGTGGGCACACTTCTTGACCCCTCCCTAACGAAGGCAGATGGGTTAACTGGAAATGTGGTTGGGAAGCCGGATATGCTTCCGCCTACAAAATATGATTTAACCATAGAGGCTCATCTTTTCAAGCGCGCCGTTGGAACTAAGGAGCAGGCTGAAGTTAAACAAATAAGCAATGGGGAAATACTTCTTTTAGACGTTGGAACATCCATCACCACAGGGGCCGTCACACGTGTTAGAGGGGAAACCGTGGAGCTTAAGCTCACACGTCCGGTTTGCGCTGAAGAAAAAGCGAGAGTTGCAATAAGCCGGAAAATAATGGGAAGATGGAGATTAATTGGTTATGGAATAATAAAGTAGACAGAATTAATGAAATTTTTATTATTTAAGTGCTAAATAAGATTGTTTTGGTAGGTGAGCTTGAGTCAGAAAGGAAAATCTACATCTAAAAATTTTGTTCTACGAATAGCTAAGGAGGAATGGTTTAAGCAGGTTTTCGCTCTAAAGAAGTATTATCCGGGAATTCTTAGACGCTGGGAGAAAGGCAGCTTAATTTTTCTGGCTAAGCGTTCTGACAAAGGGGATTCTTTCGTTGGCTATGGTGTGATGGAGGAATTTGTTAAGGAGAATGAATTGCCAGATGAAGAAAAGAGGAAGTGCAAAAACAGGGGCTGGAAAGGGGCAATAATATTTAGCGAACTGTACAAATTTGATCCGCCACTACTAATCAAAGAAACAATTTTAGGCAATTTAGGGATTAGAGGCAGATGCTGGCATGGATACAAATTAACAGAAGAGCAAACAGAGGCGATTCTTGAAGCAGCTGAAGAATTATGTAATATTCGGAAGGTATGATTGTAGAAGTGGGAGCTGCCTTGAATCATTATCACTTAAAACTTTCATAGTGAACTACCTCTTCCAGCGGCCTCTTAGGGGGAGGATTCGGCCTTTCCGCCGGATACCCTATGGGCACTATCGCTACAGGCCTTAAGCCTCCAGGCACCTTTAGAATTCGCTTGACTTCATCTTCGCGAAAAGCGCCAACCCAGCATGCTCCCAAGCCAAGTGCGCACGCTGCCAGAAGCATATTTTCGGTGGCCGCAGCTGTATCTTGTATACAATAGAGGCTTGCACCTCTACTCCCATATGCCCAACCGGACCTAGACTCATCCGCGCAGACAACGATAACTACGGGAGCCTCTTCTATGAAGGTTTGGTTTAAGGCGGCTCTCGCAATCTCTCTTTTAGTCTCCGGATTCCTAATAACAATAAACTCCCAAGGTTGGATGTTTCCGGCTGAGGGAGCCCATCTGGCGGCTTCAAGAATCTTCTTTATGTATTCATTGGGGATATCTTCTGATTTAAAGGAGCGGATGCTTCTCCTAGACTTAAATAGATCGAATATGTTCAAGTTTCAAGCCCCTTATTTTCGTATGATCAACTATTGCCATTTGTTCCACATAACTATGCTTTCTAGGTCTCTTTTTGGGACATGCAATACTCCCTTCTCATCAACCCAGTATCTTACATCGCCGTCCCTCAGCTTGTCGACGACAGGTTTCTCGGCTGGATAGCCAAGGGCCACCACAAGAATTATTTCAAGATGCTCAGGGATGTTCAATATTTTTCTTAGTTTTTCTCTATCTATGTTTCCGAGAATGCAGGAGCCTAATCCCTCGTCATGTGCTACGAGAGAGATGCTCATTGCGGCTATGCCAGCGTCATGACCTGGACTTTGTCTAATGTTTTTGTCTAGCAGTATAACAATGTATGCTCTTGGCATATCCTTTTCTTTGGGCTTATATTCCTCTGATAAATAGCCTGCCCATCTTAATGCGCTGAAAACCTCTTTTAGCAATTTTTTGTCATCGACAATCACATACTTTAGCGGTTGAAGGTTAGCGGCTGAGGGCGAAAGCCTTGCTGCATCCACGCATCTTATTAAAATTTCCCTTGGAACATCCTTATCTAAGTATTTTCTAATTGTCCGCCTCTCCTTTATTTTCTCATAAATCATTTCTGTTCCCTCTCAACGTTTTATAACAGAGTGATTAAATAATTCTAGCTTAGAATTTAGAATAATGAGCTTCTAAACTTAATTTTTGTGGTTAAGTCTGATCTATGAGTTGTTATATTGAAAGATGAACATCACTACTTAGCCGC
>CAZWWD010000054.1:0-7611 GCA_964637155.1 uncultured Candidatus Bathyarchaeia archaeon | reverse complement strand
TCTATTCTTTCTTAACTAGTGAAATCTCTATTGTTGAGACATTTGATTTCGGTCGATCTGGACTTGACAGTTCCTGAGTTCCTATTTCTATTTTTTCTACGTCAACGTCCTTCAGAAATACACGGCGTAAAAGCTCAACTACGTCCACAGCTCTGCTTATCGCTCGACCTCTAGCTTTAACGACAACTTTTTTGGCGCCTGAATTGAATGCTGTTAGACATGCGACCACATAGTTCATTATAGGTTTCTTCCCGATCATCACTTGACTTTCTTCAGCCATTGTGTATCTCTACTCCCTTCTTCGTTAATCCTTCAATTCATGTTTATTTTTTGTTAAAAACTTTGATATAATGTTTTTCCTTTTAAACAAAATTAAAAAGCGCAAAATAAGATTATGAGTATAAATGCAAAGAATGGAAAGATAACTGAATTCTTCTTAGCCTTACTTGAAACCTTATCAGTTAATAGACTCAAATCGTTAATCTGTTTTTCCCCAATAACTTTAACTCCTCTAATTAATACTTTGCTCCATGCGATTTCAGCTAAATCCATCCTTTTCAGTGCACGAGATACTGCGCGTCTAACATACTTAATTATTTTGTTATGGTCTGAAATTTCACCTATTGGATGATAACCCCTTTCCGTTAGCACAATAGCATTAACTACATGAGTGTCTGTTGTAAATACTTCACCACCATCTACGCCGATTTTCTTAATGTCCGCAAGAATCTTTTCACGTAGACCCGATACCATGTTGTTCCCATCTATTGTAATATATGCTGTTTTCTGATTTTCAACCTCCACAACAACCGCCGTTATGCCTCCCGGTCCCATTCCATCCTTAGGTCCTAGGTCTCTAGGCACTATCTTACTGGCGCCAACTTTTATAACGCTCTGAGCATATTTGAGTTCCCTCGCTTTCTTTAAAGCGAGAGCCGCCGCCTCCCTAATTGAAGGAATAATTCTGTTCATGTTTAATGAACCGTTAATGCTATTGTGAGCGTCAACCGCTATAACCCAGGAAAAACCTAATTTCATAGATTCTTGGATAACGAAATTGTTCAGCTCTAACGGTAAATCCTCCATTGGCTCAGGAGCTGCGGTTAAAGTTAGGAAGGCGCATCCATCGAAGACTTGGCAACCAGCTTTTGCTCTATTCTTCTCAACGATAAAGAAGCGAGTGGCTTTATCAGAAAACTTTTGAGGTTTTTTTAAAGATTTAACCAGTTCTTCTAGAACCCTCTTGTTTTCTTTTTGGGAAGCCAAGTCAAGCTCATGTCCTGATATTCCATGCGGAACGGAAACTACACACTGAAGCTCCTTCTCCAGCGAGTTTGCTATTAACCCTGGAAGAGGACTGCTTCCAATATTTTTGAATGGCCCTGGATGAATGTTTGGAACAACTATGATGGCTATCGGCTTTTTATTACTTTTGCTCCTGAATATAAGTAGCGAAATATTTATGTCGCTTTCCTCCCCGATCTGCTCCAATATTTCTTCGAACGGTTGCTCAAAATTTTCGGTCCAATCTGCAAGGAATGCTTTAAAAAGTCTAAGTGATGGAATACCGAAGGTTTCCATTCCATTCTTATTTAGAAGATTGATAAACAACCAAACGCTTAATATGGAAAATGCGAGAGGCAATAGAAGATAATAAGAGACATAATATATGTTAAGGTTTCCCATCTGAATAACGATCATTGAAGCCATCAATAAGGATGGCTGAAGGAAACCTGAAAGAAACTTGAATATTAAATTAGTGAACGAAATTGAATATGCTACAATAAAGCGGAGGGATAAAGCTGCGAAATAGCCCAGTGAAATTACCTTAATAGGTAGCTCCATACTTATTGAAAATTGAGATGTAAGTATATTTGCCCCAACCGTAAAGATTGCAAATAAAAGATTCGAGGAGAAGGATAGGAACATTAACCTCCTAAAATTTAGAATTACATCTTTTTTGAGCACTGTTTTAATCATTAGAAAATCTGAGAGCAATGTTATTGTGAAGAAGAGATTTCCTAGCAGAATTCCATTGATAAACCATGTTAATGATGGTGAGAACGGCATGTTTGATGATAAACCTAAAAATAGATTTTCCCCATACAATAGAGCGAACACCTGCTTATAAGACGGAAGGCTGAATAAGGAAGAATAGTGTCTTATTGCTTTGTCAACATTACTTCTATAGGAGGGACCCTTCATAGATTCTGCCCCGATATGAATGCCACATTAATAAGTAATATCCTCTAAAAATTTTATGGCAAATTACTTACATAATTTTGTCTTTTTTGGGGAACCATAAAATTGGAAGACATTGATGAAAAATTTAATTGCTGAATCCCAAATATTCTTTGATATGGATAATGAGGTTGGTGATAAAATTGAATGAAGCTCTCATGAAAACCGCTGAGAGGTTTCTCATCGAGTTTAAAGGCGAAGATTACGCTTTTGGTGAAGATGCCCTAAAACAATTCGGTAGGTATGTAGACAGAATCGGTAATAAAGTAGCCATAATAACTGGTGGAACAGGTATAAGAGCTGGTATAGTTGACGTGGTGAAAGACTCCCTAAAAAAGAGGGGAAAAGAGGTCATAGGGGTTCTAAAGGGCGCCCGTCCAAATACGCCGAGAGAAGACGTCTACAGACTTGCATATCAGCTTGTTAAGTTGGGATGTGATGGGGTTGTTGCTATAGGTGGCGGTAGCGTGCTTGATGGAGCTAAGGCGGCGTTAGTTCTAGCCCTTTATGGAGGTGTAATCGACGATTACTTTGGAACCGGACTGGTTTCAGCCAAATCTGGTGGGGAGAGAATACCGCTGATAGCCATACAGACGGCTAGTAGCTCAGCTTCGCACCTAACTAAATACTCAAACGTAACCGATATGATGACTTTTCAGAAGAAGCTCATAGTTGATGATTCCATAGTGCCAAGAGCTTCAATATTCCCATATGACGTCACCAAGACTATGCCGCTGGAGCTAACAAAAGACGGCGCGCTTGATGGTATATCTCACTGTTGGGAGGTCTGGATGGGGGCAACTGGAAAAGAAAATTATGAAAGAATAAGCAAAGTAGCCTATACTGGAATAAAGCTCATAGTTGAAGCTCTCCCAAGAGCTCTCGAGGATAAAGAAGATCTTGAAGCTAGGTATGCACTTTGCCTTGGAACAGATTTAGGCGGATACTCCATAATGCTTGGTGGAACAAGTGGCGGCCATCTTGGGAGCTTTTCGCTCGTTGATGTTCTCACTCATGGTAGAGCATGCGCAATCCTGAACCCATACTATACTATTCTCTTTTCATCAGCAATACAAGATCAGCTTAAGAGGGTTGCCAAAATATACGTGGATAACGGTTACATGGATGAGGCTGAAAGTAGGCTGAAGGGTAGAGAGCTCGCTGAGGCGGTTGCTAGGGGAATGATAAATTTCGCTAAAAGAATAAAGTTCCCGACAACGCTGAAGGAGGCGGGCGCCACGGAGAGGCATATTGAAAGAATGGTGAATGCAGCGAAGGATCCGCAGCTAAAAATGAAATTAGAGAATATGCCGGTGCCATTGCGGGCTGAAGCTGGAGATGTTGATAGGCTCATGAAGCCAACGCTGGAAGCTGCTTACACTGGAGACTTTAGCTTAATTCCAGAGGTCAAGCCGAGATAAAAGAATTTTTCAACGGGCTAGGTTCCCAAGAACATCAAATTGCATTTCCTCCGGTTCACCTAATATTTCTATGCGTTTCGACAGTTCCTTATCTTGCTTTACGAGTTCACATAGACTTTCTGAAATCCACATGTACTCTAGATCAAGAGTATTCTTGATTCTAACAATTTTCGCTTTTAGAGGATCAATAGGTCCACAGCATCTTATGGCCATTAGTATTGCATCTCGATCATTTGGTAAAAAAGGCGGGATTTTAGCGGGTTCAGGCCAAGTCGATGTTAAACAATTCATGAATGTTGCTTCGAAATCTATTTTTGAGAAAACTCTTTTTGTTGTTATGTCCGCTAATCCTATGCCGACGGCGTTTCCATGAGATTTCTCAGATAAGTCTAGAACAACTATCCTCCTAATTTTGGGGGCGCGAGGTTCATTTTCTTTAGGTGAGGTCCAGAACCTACCGATCACATTTGTATCCATTCCTACGCCGCTTATGTCTTTCCCTATTTCATCAACTATTAGAACATCTATCTCCTTGAAGGGTATTCTAGCCATCAAATCTTTAGCAAGTTCCAGTAACTTAGCCTCTTCTCTCTCAATTTCATCCGGTTTCAGAGCTCTTATCGCAGCTATCTCGTGATAAGCGTTCTCAACAATTGCAACTCCCATAATTATTGGCGCCTTCTCCATAATGAGTCTAGCGGCCTCTGGAATAAGCTTATGATAGCCTTCAAGCTGATATCTATGTATTGTCTCAGCGCCTTTCTGTTTCCCGAGGCCGATAACCATCATCTTCATTAAGCCGCTCTCTATTTTGCCCTTAAAGTCCGTGTGAGGTTTAACTCTGTTAACCACGATTATCCCATCGGATCTTAGGGCAAGCTTATCCATGTAGACTGGCAGGCCATTTTCTAAGCGCCCTACCTCCTCAACCTCCATGGAAGCGTAAATTGGTGCACCAACAGATTCCTGGGTTATTCCTAAACTTTTGAGAATCGCTATCTGTCCTTCAGGAGTTGCTCCGCCATGGCTTCCCATAGCTGGCACTATGAACGGCTTGCCGCCAGCTTTCTTAACTTCATCAACTATTGTCGCGAGGATTTCAGCTATATGCGCTATTCCCCTACTCCCGGCGGTAATCGCTATTTTTGCGCCAGGTTTAATTCTTTCTTTTAAACCAGCCTTCTCTAATTCACTTCTTAAAGCTGATGTGTAATCGCCTATTTTTGGAGCGTAAATTTTCTGTCTGACCCTAACCATTTTGGGAAGCATAAATCTATAACCTAACATAAAACAGAAATCGGTTCTATAGCCTTAAATAAATTTCCATTAGGATCTCAAAGAATTTAGAATGGAGTCTATTTCTTGACTTTTAATCCAACCATTAGCCCTAAGATTTTTAAGCCCTGTCTCTAGAATCTTCATAAAATTACTTTTACCTAATAGGTTTCTATTATCGATTATCCGCCTAATTTTCTCATTTAGATGTAAATCCGTACGGATCGCCTCGTTAAGGTTTCCCAATATCGTATTGTTTAAATCTTGGGAGAGTGGGCTCAAAAACATAGTTATTCTATCTCTTAAATTAAGCCGCATAAACTTATCTCTGTCTCCCTTAAAGGTCTTAGCGGGATCAGGGATTCTAGCTGGCGGATAAAAATTGAACCTGATTTTACTTGAATTTCTTCTATACTTAACCGCATATAGGGGCACTCCGATAATGACTGGCTCATCAATCTTCATTGAGAGTGTACATTCCTCAATCATTTTCACTAAAGTTTCCTTCTCTTTTATTAGCTGTTCTATTTGTTTAGTAATAACTGAGTGGATTCTCCTAATTTTCTCGCTTTTCTCATTCACCCTTGACAGTTCAACATCCCTAGATTCTTTAAGAACCTTAAATTTCTCTTTTTCATTAGTGATTAATACATCATATTTTTCCTCAATTTCCTTGATTTCTCTATCTTTTTCTTTCCGACTTTTTTCTTCGAGCTTTACTAGACTACGGATGCTTTTTGCAAGCTCGTCAATTTTCTCTTCATAAAATTTGATTCTTTCATTCGATCTGGTTTTTCTCTTCAAATTTTTTTCTAAGGTTTGTTTCATTTTATGAATTGTCTTTTCAAGTTTTTCTCTTTCTCTACGGAGCGAATTAATCCTTTTCTTGTATGAATTCAAGATCTTTTTGATCTCTCTTTCTTTTTCTCTAGTCATCTGCTTAATCCTTTTACTTACCTCTTTCTCGAGGTTGGCTAGCCGCCTCCTATATTCCTGCCATATCTGCTCACTTTCCCTTGAAAGCTTTTCCATGTGATGGTTGACCTCTTCATTTAAAATTCGTAATGTATATTTCAGCATGCTGGCTTCAATTTTCAGTCTCCGCCATTCTCTGGAAACATTCTCTACGATCTCTTTGCAATCGCTTTTTGTAATCCTAGCTGGAATGATAGAATTCTTATCTTCTATGAAATTTTCATTTCCTCTTAATTTTTCAGCAAGCACATTAACTAATTTTATATTCCCAATCAAGCAGCTAATTTCTCTTTCCTCTTTCTTCTTCTCCAGAAGATTTGAAAATACTTTAGCGCCAGCATCTATTGTTTCTATGAATGAATTCAGCGTTGCCCTGCTCTTCTTTAAAGATTCTAAAAAGCAGGTTAGATCAGGGATATCCCTATCTGAGAATATTAGTTTAGATAATCCAAGCCCATCTATAATTATACAGTTGCCCATCCATGGTACACAAAGTAGGGGGTAATATATTTTAGAGATGGCCTCTAAGCTCTCAAGCTTCCCAAAAATGATTCTTGTTTTCTTTCTATGAAGTAATGCTAAGCAAAATACGGCTGCAACTTCAGTCTCGTATGTCACTTTATTACTCTGATCAATATCCTTAATAAGGTAAGGGAGAACAAGAAATTGATATTGGTGATACGTGAACATTCTGCCTTTTCTCTTTTCCTATTCATTGAAAAGGAAGGCAAATGTTTTGTCAACTATCTCTGGATCTAACTTTTCATAAGATTCTGTACTTCCCACATCGTACCAGAAGGCATCCGTGAGATATCCGTAAACGTTTCTTCCACTGTTTATGAGATGTGGGATTACATCGCCCATAAAGTCTAGTGGAGCCTCCTTCTCTGCTAGGCTGTTCATTTCCTTGAGTACTTCGCCCTCTAGGGCGGCTATAGCCATGCTAACCGGCCTCTCTATTTTAGGTTTCTCATAGAAACGCTGAATTCTTCCATTATTATCTAATTCAGCTACGCCGACTCTAACGGTGAATCCGCTTGATAAGGCAACGGTGACGGCGGCATTATTCTTTTTGTGGAAATCTAGGAAATCTCGGAGATTCATGTTTGTTAGAATATCTCCGTAGTAAACTAGGATGGTTTCCTCCGTGCTTATCGCTTTTTTTCTATAGGCATTAACTATGGAGCCAGCAGTCCCTTTGAGCGCTGGATCATCATAAACGTACGTTATGTTCACACCGAATCTGGAGCCGCTATCAAAATAATTTATTATCTGCTCAGCCTTATAATCCACTAGAAAAGCCAGGTTTCTTATGCCATAAAATTTCAACAACCTAACTATGTACTCAAGTAAAGGTTTCTGCTTTTTACCAACCGGTATCATAGCTTTCTGGAAATAGTAGGTTATTGGCCTAAGCCTCTTGCCAGGACCCCCACATAGAACAACTCCTCTGACGTCCTCCATAAAACATCACCCCATAACCAACTAAATTTATTTTATAATTATATTAAGAAATAAATCTCAAAATTTAACATTTATTCGTTTCTGAAAAAACAGAATGACTCAAAAATGCTCCTACTAACCGACAAATCTCTATAAGTTTAAATTTTAGTGGCCCAGCACAAACCCCGCAACCACTAATTTTCTTCTTAGGAGGTGATCCGGCCGCAGGTTCCCCTACGGCCACCTTGTTACGACT
>CAZWWD010000053.1:0-8120 GCA_964637155.1 uncultured Candidatus Bathyarchaeia archaeon | reverse complement strand
TTCATTCATAACCTTGGACTTAAGCAATTCGCATGTAACAGCCTAATATATTCCGGAAAGGCTACTGAACCGGAGATGGTTAAGAAATTCGCCATCGAGGAATCTAATCTTGAACCCATATTAGTTAAGATTAGAGATCACGCCCGAAAGCTTGGAATGGAGTTCATATGGTATACGCCGACAGAATACTGCGTTTTAAATCCATTGAAGCTTGAGCTTGGAATAAAAACTTGCAGTGCATGCCGCATAAGTATGTGTGTGGAACCTGATGGAACGGTAATACCATGCCAAAGCTACTTCTCGCCCCTAGGAAATATGCTGAAGGATAGTTGGGAGAAGATTTGGTGGAATCCACTATGCCTAGAAATTAGGTCAAGAAAGTATGTTCCAGAGAAATGCCGTGAATGCCCAACTTTAAACGTATGCGGCGGAGGCTGCCCATTAAAAATTAAATATAAAGCCTATATTTGTGGCAGCATACCTTAAAACATTAAAATCCTTAATTATTCTCTAATTATTCTCTGAAGCAGCTCCAGTAGCTACTTAATATTTCCTTTAATTCCTTCACTATCCTTATCACTTTCTCCCTATTTTGTTGCGGATTTGGGAGCGCAGGGTAGCGATCCTCAATGTCCATTTCGGTTACATTTAGGTCAGCTATACCAGCTATGAGTGCATACCAGCAGTATGGCAAAACAAGAGTGTTATAGCCGCTGGCGACGAGAAGCATGGCTTTTCCGCTACAAACTTCATCGGAAACCTCGCTTATTAATCGCGCTATTTTAAAAAAGCCTTTAGCTGTTAAACCTAAGCTACCCAGGTGATCTGCGAAGTGTGCGTCGCTTCCGCCATTAGCTAATATTATGTCTGGCTTAAACTCTCTAGCAAGCGGCGGAAATATCTCCTTTAACGCGTACAGGTATGCTTCTTCACCCACCCTCATCGGCAACGGCACATTAACGTTGTAACCTCTCCCCTCGCCTTCACCTATTTCATCAATGAATCCGCGTCCCGGATAAATTGTCATGGGATCCTGATGAAATGATATAACGAGCACCGTTGGATCCGAATAGTATATGTCACTTGTTCCATTTCCCGCGTGAACATCGTAATCGAGCACCAGAAACTTTCTGAGACCAAATTTTTCTCTTAGATGTTCGATCAGTATTGCTATGTCATTAAATAAGCAGAATCCTCCACCATAGTTTCTGCCGGCATGATGGAATCCTCCGCCTAAAGCTACTGCTCTCTCAAACTCTCCGCTGACTACCGCTTCCCCAGCTCTAAGAACCCCGCCGATAATGTACATTAGCGCCTCTAGAATGCTCTTTGACGTCGGCGTGTCTATATCATATGGCTCTCCCCTTTCAGCTAGGCTAAAAATATGCTCGACGTAATCTCTGGTGTGAACCTTCAGCAAATCTTCCTTCTTGGCAGGCTTAGGCGTAATTAACGTTATGTTCGGTAAACTAAAAAGATTTTTCTCCTCAAAATATCGCCTAGCCTTTATGAATCTGTCTCCCCTAAAAGGATGGTTAACACCCAAATCATATTGAACGAACTTATCATGATAGGTTATACATGTTTTTCTGGGGGGCAAAATTTCATTCGCCCCAACAATTAGATAAATAAAAGTATGAATTTAATAAGAAAAGATTTTCTCTGATCTACTCTGATTCTCCTCCGCTAAAGGATTTTTCTCCCCTAATTTTTGACGCGGCTATAACGTCATCTATTCTCAGGATCATTATCGCAGCGTCGACAGCGGATTTTATTGCATGCTCCTTAACTAACAGCGGTTCTATAACGCCTGCCTCATACATGTTAATGAGCTTGCCTGAAAAAACGTCAACCCCTAAGAAACGTCCATCAGCCTTTTCATGTTCAGCCCTTAAGTTAACGAGTATGTCGATTGGTTCTAATCCAGCGTTTTCAGCGAGAATCCTAGGTATAGATTCAACAGCTTCGGCGAACGCTTCTATGGCAAGTTGCTCTCTACCGCCGATTTTAGGTGCATAGGCTCTGAGCCCCCTCGCTATTTCAATCTCAACTGCGCCTCCACCCGCTACGATCAGATTCTTCTTGACAACATCTGACAAAACAAAAAGTGCATCTCTGAGAGACCTCTCAGTTTCATCAGCCATCCTCTCCAGTCCAGCGCGTACTAGAATCGCTACAGCCTTTGGGTCTCTGCATCCTTCGATGAAAATCATTTTATCGTCGCCTATCTTCCGCTCCTCAACAAGCTCCGCATAACCTAGATCCTCAGGCTTAAGATCCTTCAAATTGGTAATAATTCTACCGCCGGTTGCTTTGGACAGCTTTTCTATGTCCGATTCCTTAACTCTCCTAACGGCTAGTATGCCTTCTCTCGCTAGGAAGTGCTGAACCATATCATTGATACCTTTCTGGCAGATTACCACATTTGCGCCTGTAGATGCGATTTTAGAAACCATGTTTTGAAGAATTTTATTTTCTTGATTTAGAAAAGATTTCATCTGATCAGGGGCTCTTACCCTTATTTCGGCGCTGAATTCAGTTTTCTCAACCTCTAACGGACATTTAAGCAGAGCAATCTTAGCGTTCTTTACGCGCTTAGGCATGTCTGCGTGGACAATCTCCTTATCGAGAATAATGCCCCTAACAAGCTCTGTTCCAAGCAAACTCTTCCCAGTTTTCTTGATTATTTGAATGTTATCCACATCTACGACGAATGTTTCACCCCGCTTCTCAATTATCTGTTTTACCGCTTCAATTACGATTTCAGCTAAATGTTCCCTAGCGGCGCCTACAGCTTTACTTCTCATCGAGGTTACAGCTAGATGCTTCAAGATCTCCTTTTTCTCTAGGCTTACTGGAATTGAAACTTTGTTTAAAATTTCAAGAGCTTTCTGCATTGCTTTCACATATCCGCTAACAATTATTGAGGGGTGAACATTTTGATCGAGCAGCTCCTCCGCTTTCCTGAGCAGTTCCCCGACAAGTATGACAACGGTTGTTGTTCCGTCACCAACCATCTTATCTTGAGTTTTGGCGACTTCAGCAACTATCTTCGCAGCTGGATGCTCAATCTCTATCTCGCTGAGAATCGTTGCACCATCATTAGTTATCGTAACATCTCCCAAGCCGTCAATAAGCATTTTATCCATACCTCGCGGTCCAAGAGTACTCCTAATGGTTTCAGCAACAATCCTAGCTGCTGTAATGTTATTTCTCTGCGCGTCTCTTCCTCTACTTCTCGAAGAACCCTCCTTTAGAATGAGGATGGGTTGACCGCTACGTGTCTGAGCTAAATATGCCAAACTTAAATTCCTCCATGTTTAACTGATATGGGCGTAAATACCAGAAGAAAACATAATGAGAGTATAAAAATGTTACTGGAGAAAAATGGCTGTCTTCTATTATCAGTATGCTTGTATGTAGTATAATTTTGTAGTAAAATTTATATCAACTAATAATGTAGTAAATTTTTGGTGATTTCTTTTGACCAAGCATGTGACAGTTTCCGCAAGAATCAACGTAGAGCTTAGAAGGAAGCTTAAGGGAGCTTGGCATAAAACCTTCCGAGGTTATTAAGAGGGCTCTTGAAGGGGAAGTTGAGGAAAGATTGAAAATGCAGCTTTATAGAAAGGCCAAAAAAGCTAGTGAGATAATAAAGAAGGTTGGAAGAGAATCATGGATCAAAGCAATAAGGGAGAGCCGGGAAGAAAGATGAATTTCATTTTCGATTCTTCAGCAATAATAAACCTGTGTGGAAATAAAGAAATAGATAAGATGCTAGGGGGATGGACGCTAAATTTAGCAATCTATGAGCTAGGAAACGCCGTATGGAAGCAGGTTAAAATCTATAAGAAAATAACTGTTGAGGAGGCAAACTTGGTTTTAGACTCGTTAATGGAAGTCTTCAGAAGGATGAAAAAGCCTACGGCTGAAAATCCGTTGAGAACCTTAAAAATAGCTGTAGAAGAGAATCTCACATACTATGATGCATCGTACATAAGCGCAGCTATTGAAAACAATTTAACGCTAGTGACTGATGATGAAAAACTATATGGGGTAGGTAAAAAATATGTCAAAACAATAAGAAGCAGCGCCCTCTAAATAAGATCTTAGCGCTTATTATTATTTGAGTGACTTCATGGGTACACTCTATTTATCAATCTTGGGAACGCTATGGCATCTCTTATATGATCGAGCTTGCATATCCATGCTACTGTTCTTTCTACACCGAGCCCGAAACCAGCGTGCGGAATTGACCCATAACGCCTTAAATCTATATACCATTTGTAATCTTCAGGATTCAAGCCGTTCTCTCTTATTCTCTCCAGCAGTTCATCTAGGTTATCTATTCTCTGTCCTCCTCCAGTTATTTCACCATATCCTTCTGGCGCAAGCAGATCGGCGGATAATGTCACTTCCGGCCTCGCTGGATCAGGCTTATGATAGAAGGCCTTAGCCGTCTTGGGATAGTGGGTTATAAAGAAAGGTTTGTTGAACTTTAGAGTTAAATGCTTCTCCTCAACCCATCCGAGATCATCTCCCCACTCAAAGTTTATTCCATCCTTATTAAGTATCTCAACAACTTCATCATATGTAATTCTTGGGAATGGGGGCTCAATGCTCAATAGATCTTTCGGGGCTCTCCCTAAAGCTTCTAAGTTTCTAGCGGCTACGCGGTCTCTACCTAGGCTATGTAGTATATGGGTTAATAGCTCCTCCTCAATTTTCATTATGCCCTCTAAATCGCACCATGGAACCTCAACTTCCAGATGCCAGAATTCTGTTAGATGCCGTCTGGTCCTGGATTTCTCAGCTCTGAATGATGGAGCAATAGTGTAGATTTTTCCGAGGCTAGCTATAGCGGCTTCAGCATACAATTGCCAGCTTTGAGTTAGGTAGGCTTCCCTATCAAAATATTTTACGGTGAAAAGCGTCGCGCCTCCCTCGCATGCAGCAGTTATAAGTATGGGTGCATGAAACTCTGTGAAACCATTCCCGTCCAACCATTCTCTAGCAGCTTTAAGTAGCCTAGCTCTTATCTGGAGGATCCTCTGCATTTTTTGACTTCTAATCCACAGATGCCTATTATCGAGTAGAAAATCGGGTCCATGATATTTTTTCGCTATTGGGAATCCCTCTTCAGCTTGATGAATAACTCTTAAGCTGGATACTTGTATCTCGTATCCTCCCGGAGCCCTCCGATCCTCCTTAACGACTCCGATTAGTTCTATCGCTGATTCTTGCGTAAGCCTTTTTGCAGCTTCAAAGGTTTCATTATCGACTTTGTCTCTTTTAATTGTACACTGTATTATTCCTGTTCCATCTCTAATTATTAAGAAATGTATTCCCCCGCTTGAGCGCTTATTATGAAGCCATCCCCTAACGGTGACCTCTCCATTAACATGTTTCCCTGAAAGAACCTCTGAAATTTCAACTGTTTGCGCCATAACGACTCCTTCTTTTATCTCCGTGAATGATCTAAGAAAAAATTTAGTCTACGATTATAATAACGTTTTGAAGTTCCTTAAGATCCTTTATTCCGCAGAAGCGCCCTTACCTTTAATTTCCCGAACTCTATTCAATATCATTTGTAGTATCTTTTCATCCGGTAAACAGCCTTCCGGAGGCTCAACGATCTTCTTCAGCGGTAATGGAACATGATCCATCCTATAGGCGGTTCCCTCAGCTTCTATGCCGACGAACGCTGAAGGTATCACAACGTCGGCCATTAGAGCTGTGGGGGAAGGATGTGGATCAATAACTATTAAAGGGTTCTTAACAAGGTTCTCTATGCATTTCCTTGGGAAGTTTGAAGCAGGATCCGAAGCTACTATGAGAGCCGCGTCCACATCACCTCTTAGAAGAACGTCAATCGCTGATGTTTCTCCAGGATTATATCTTGGGTAACCATGGGAGAAGTCAACGGCATATGGATAACCGGTTTGCCAAGTGAAAACTGTGTTCGCACCGGTAACATTAAAGTGTCCTCTCATGGGCATTATGAGAAACTTTGTGAATCGATTCAGATCTCTTGTGAGCTTTATTGCAGCTTCAACATTTCTTGATTTGCCGATGCTCATCGTTAGGCCTAAACCGAAGAATATTATGCCGAACTTTGAGTTAACCATCAAATCAGCTAGCTCCTCAAGAGCTTCAACTGGAACGCCAGCAACTTCGTCAACATCTAATTCTTCATCACGGATCAAAGCACGTAATGCTTGAAGAACCTCATAGTCTCCCCCCTGCTTAACCCTAATAAATAGGTCCGCTAGATCAGCTGATCGTGTTCTTCGAACATCAACAACAACAAGCTTTCTCTCTTCAGGAGGAGGTAGAAAAGCTGACTTACTTTCCTCAAGAGTTGGGAGAGCCTCTCTTCCCCTCTTAAATACCAACTCCGCCACTCTATAGCGTTTTTTTCTAGCAGACTCAAAAATTAATCGTGAAAGATAGCGCTTCCATATGCTCTTTTGAAATCTCCCTTCAGCAAGAGCCGTATATCGCTCTATGTGGCGCGGATGAGAATTCCATGGGTTGCTACCCCAATATATTATGAGATCAGCTCTATGACGTATTTCTCCCAGCGTGCATGCTGGCAGACCCACTTCCTGCACAGCTACGATCGAGGGGCCATGACATACAGTTGAAGTGTTATCTATTACTCCGCCAACTTCCTCAGCTAGCTCTAAACCGACTCTTATGGCTTCGCAGCTAGTTGAACTCCAACCATAAAGAAGCGGATAGGAAGAGTTGGCGAGTATCTCCGCACTCCGCTCTATAGCTTCTTCAAGTGAAACTTCAATTAATTCGCCGTCCCTCCTTATGAGAGGGGTAGTATTCCTATGCTTATTATAGTGGAGAAACTTTGATGCGCCGAAGGCACAGGCGTTTCTAACATCAATTATTTGGTTATTTTCGATTATAACCTCCACATCGTCGCAGCAGCATCCGCAAACAGGACAAACAACATTTGAGATCACACGCATGATTTCTCCCTTCCACTAATTACTTACATTGCCTCTTATAGATTTTAGCAAGTAGTTCTCTCAGACTTGAAATAGGTTCGTTTGTCGGTTCAACCCTAGCTTTTGAGCCCTTAAGGAGCGGCATACCAGTTCCCTCTGTTTCAGGTTTCAAAATAGCGTTTGCCCAGGGTCCATAGGGAATAAATATTATGCCTGGCGTTCTTATTCTTCGAGACTTTTTGGCTTTAACTATGACTGAGCCCACTTCAGTTGTAACCTTAACGTTGTCTCCATCGCGGATATTTAGCTTATCCATGTCCTCAGCGTTCATCTCACAGACAGCAACATTCAGCATATACTCCTCCGAAAATTTACCTCGTTCCTTACTGCATCCCTGATCAATTGTCCGTCCAGTAATTAAGATGAAATCCACATTTGGCCACCTTTAGCAGACATTTTTCTTATTAGACTATTCTCTTGAAAAAGCTTTCCTTAATCATGATTTTAGGACGTATGATATTTTGCGGTAGATAAAAATGTTTCCAGAGATTAACGGATGGCCTCAATATAGCAAATATTTCCATAATAGTTAAGGATGCTGAAGCATAAGTTTTTAAATAATAGAAAATTTAATTTCAGAGAACCGATAAAGTAGAGAGAATACTCAAATCTTCCATTGGAGTGGAATATTATGTTCCGTTATGAAGGTGTTGAAGTCGAAGACACTTTTGCCGAAATGTTTGATATGTGGGTTGGCAGAGTTCTTATAACCGCTGAAAATAAGAAATGGGCTTTAACAGCGGCTGAGGTTGCAACGGGATTTGCATCCTCAATAGTTGGCTCCCCAGCTGAAGCTGGAATTGAAGGTATGGTTCCGGCTGATAAGACGCCTGACGGACGAATCGGTGTTCTAATACAGATTTATCATCGCACAAGAAGTGAATTAAAAAGGCAGATGATAGAAAGAATAGGTCAGTGTGTGATGACTTGTCCGACGACCGCCGCTTTTGATGCTTTAAAAGAAGCGACCAGAAGACTTAAGGTTGGCAGAAGCCTCCGCTTCTTTGGAGACGGTTTTCAGAGGCTTGATGAAATGTACGGTCGAAAAGTTTGGCGAATACCAGTTATGGAAGGAGAATTTATTGTTGAAAATAG
>CAZWWD010000052.1:0-8130 GCA_964637155.1 uncultured Candidatus Bathyarchaeia archaeon | reverse complement strand
ATTCCGGTTTATTCTTTCCGAGTTTTCTATCTAAACATGCCTTAATGAAACCATAGTATTCTGGGCTTGGTTTTCCAGGTCGACTCTTAAACTCTCCGTGGAATTGCGATGCAAAGAAGAAGAATCTATTTGGTAACTCTAAAATTTCCATGCGTCTGCCATCTGGACTCCTTCCAGAAAAGACTAAGCCGTATTTTTCTAAGATGCTTATATATTTTGGGTTAACTTCATATCTGTGTCTATGCCTCTCATATATTTCCGTTTTACCGTAAAGCTTGTGAGCTAAGCTTCCTTCTTTAACGATTATTTTGTGAGCGCCTAAACGCATTGTTGCGCCCTTATAAATTGTTTGATGTTGTTCCGGCATTAGATCGATTACTGGATGAGGTGTTTTTTCATCAATCTCGGTGCTATTTGCATCATTCAATTTACATACGTTTCTTGCAAATTCTACAACCGCCAGCTGGAATCCATAGCAAATTCCCAGAAATGGAATATTATGTTCTCTTGCAAATTGGATCGCCATGATCTTTCCACGTGTGCCGCGTGGACCAAAACCGTAGGGGACAAAAATGCCATCATAGTTTCTGAGCTCGTTTATTCTTTGAGGGGCCTCTTCAAATGTTTCCGCCTCGATGTAATCTACTAGGACTCTTGTATTGCATGCTGCGCCAGCATGTTTGAATGCTTCGTTCATGCTAACATAGCTGTCAATTAAGCCGGTATACTTGCCAATGAGAGCTATTTTAACGGTGTACTTACAGTTTTCTAGAGCCTCAACAAACTTTTTCCACTTTCTAATCATTTCATAGTCAAATCGTTTCGGCATCAATCCTAGTCGCTTACATATGTAATCACCCATTCCTTGTTCGTCTAAAATTAATGGAACTTTGTAGATTGATGAAACATTATATGAACAGAAGACTGCTTCTTTAGGTATTGTCCCGAAAAGTGAAATTTTTTCTAGGACATCTTTAGTGATCATTTTTGCGCATCTCGAAACTATTATGTCTGGTTGAATTCCTATTCTGCGTAATTCATTTACACTGTGTTGAAGAGGCTTGGTTTTCATTTCAGACGTCACATCAAGTATAGGAACCAAAGCCACATGTATGTAGAGCGTATTTTCATAGCCCTCCTCGAGACGCATTTGTCTTATTGCCTCTAAGAAGGGCAGTCCCTCTATGTCACCAACAGTTCCACCGCACTCTGTTAAAACAACATCTACCTTTGATTTTTGAGCAACAGCACGTATCCTCCGTTTAATTTCATCTGTTATATGTGGGATTATTTGAACGCATCTTCCTAAGAAGTCGCCACGTCTTTCCCTATCAATAACAGTTTGGTAAACTTGACCAGTTGTAATATTATTTTCTTTAGGAAGGTTTGTATCCAGAAACCTCTCATACCAGCCTAAATCTAAGTCGGTTTCGCCGCCATCATCCGTAACGAAAATCTCGCCATGAGTATACGGGTTCATTGTTCCAGCATCAACATTTACATATGGATCTATCTTGATAGCCGTAACTGAGAAGCCTCTAAACTGAAGCATTTTACCAACGGAGGATGTAACTATTCCTTTACCTACGGAGCTCAGCACTCCACCGGTAACGAAAATATACTTAACCACGCCAGTTTAATCCTCCTCTATACAATGAAGATTAAAACTTCTTACTTAAAATAATTAACATTTACTGTTAGCTTTAACCGAGAACGATGTCACGAAGAATCGAAAAACTTTTCTTTTAAAATGGTCTCTATATTTGAGGAATTAATTTCAGTTGGAGAGGTAGTTAAAGCATGAAGGTCGGTGTTTTAACTGGTGGAGGAGACGCACCAGGATTAAACGCTGCAATAAGGGCCATAGTTAAGAAGTGTGAAAAATACGGGTTTGAAGTGCTGGGCATTAAACGCGGTTGGGCAGGCATGCTTGAGGGAAATGCTATACCATTGAAATATGAAAACATTAAAGACATAATTTCAATAGGCGGGACAATAATTAAAACCTCCAGAACAAATCCATTGAAGCAGCCTGATGGCGTAAAGAGGATATTGGAGAACTTTAAGAAGCTTGGTTTAGATGCTCTTATAGCGATTGGTGGTGACGATACATTAAGCGTCGCTAAAGCGCTCTACGATGCTGGATTAAATGTTGTCGGGATACCTAAAACAATTGATTATGACGTCCCAGAAACCGAGCATACAATAGGTTTTGATACCGCAGTTAATGAGGCCATGCGTTTAATAGAAAATATTAAGGCTACAGCGGCATCTCATGAAAGAGTTTTTGTAGTTGAAGTTATGGGTAGACATGCCGGTTGGATAGCCTTATACTCTGGATTGGCGGCTGGCGCTGATCTAATATTAATCCCTGAAGAACCCTTCAGCCTAACAGACGTAAGAAACTTTGTGAAGAAAAAGATGGAGAGTGGACAAAAATCCCTAGTTATAGTTGTCGCCGAGGGAGCTTTACTTAAGGATTATAAAGGTCCAATAACCAAAAGCATGAAAGTTGATCAGTTTGGACACATTTATTTGGGGGGCATAGGCGAGTTCATAGCTAAGGATCTTGAAAAGACATTAAATGTTGAAACCAGACATGTTGTTCCAGCTCACACGATTAGAGGTGGATCACCAACAGCTCTCGACAGAATAATCGCTACAAGGTATGGCTTAGCTGCTGTGGATTTAGTTAAGGAAGGAAAGTTCGGTCTGATGGTTGCACTTAAAGCCGGTAAAATAGTTACCGTACCATTATCTGAAGCAACTGGCAAAACAAAGCAGGTAGACTTAAAACTATATCAGGAAGCTAAGGTGTTTTTCGAATAAAGTACTAAACAATTCCCCATCAAATTTTAATGTTGGAACCTTGCTTCCTGAAAAATTCGTTCAGCTCCTCTCTGTAAGGTAGAGCTGTTATTGCGCCATGTCTAGTAACAACTAAGGCTCCAACAGCATTAGCCACCTTAACACATTTCTCTAAATCCCAACCCTTAAGTAATCCGAAAAGTAGGCCGGCATTCCATCCGTCACCAGCGCCAGTCGTATCTACAGCCTTCACTTTAAAAGCTGGAATATAAGCTCGCCTTCCATCATTGGTTTTAACTAAAGAGCCTTTGTTGCCAAGTTTTATTCCGGCGACTTCAACTCCATATTTTAGGATTTTATCTACTACTCGTTCGGGATCACTTGTTTTAAATGTGAACTCAGCCTCTTCACGGGAAAACATCGCTATGTCTGACAGCTTAAGCACCTTATTATATATTGTTCTAATTGCCTTTTCAGACTTCCAAACATCAAGCCTTAATGTTGGATCAAATGATACTTTAACTCCTTCCTTTTTAGCATGCATTATGGCTTCTAGAATAGCCTTTCTTGTTGGATTCTGTGAAAGAGCAAAACCTGAAACATGAAGAATTTTTGCAGAAGAAATGTAATCGTAATCTATGTCCTTAGGTGATAAAGCATCAACCGATGTTCCCTTAACCCACGGTTTCCGATAAAATATAAATGTACGCTCACCGGTTTCAGGTTCATTAGCAACAAAAGCTAAAGTTGTTCTAACATTTCTCTTAATTAGGACACGCGATACATCGACGCCATTTTCTTTAAGTTCCTTCAGCAAGAACTGCCCGAAGGGATCATCTCCGACAACAGTTATGGCTCCAGCTGTAGACCCTAATCTTACAATTCCAATTAAGGTGTTCATTGGCGCTCCGCCGAAAAACTTTCTAAATGTTGAAGCTTCAACATAGGGGATTGGTTCGGTGGCGATAAAATCTATTAAAACCTCCCCTATGCCTACTACTTCAGGACACACTTTCAACTCCTCTTACGGCTATTTTTTCCGCTCTAATTTTTCAATATTGTTCATGTATGGTCTTAAAACTTCCGGTATTATTACTGATCCATCTTTTTGCTGATAGTGCTCTAGAATAGCCATCATAGTTCTACTCGTCGCTAGAGCTGTGCTATTAAGTGTATGAACATATCCTTTAGGAGGTTTACCTGGTCCCTCTCGATATTTTATGTTTAATCTCCTCGCTTGATAGTCCGTACAGTTCGAGTTTGAACCTACCTCCCTAAACTTCCCATCAACCATCCATACCTCTGTATCATATTTTTTAGCGGCAACCGTTCCTATATCACCTGTACACACATTAACTACTCTGTAATGTAGCCCAAGCATTTGATACATTTCCTCGCAATTTCGCTGTAGTTCCTCATGGATTTCCCACGATTCCTCCGGGAGGCAGAAAACAAACTGTTCGATTTTATTGAATTGATGCATTCGGAAGAACCCTTTAGTGTATTTGCCATGAGTCCCAACCTCTTTTCTGAAGTTCGTGCTTATTCCAACAAATTTCAGCGGCAATTCATTCTTATCGAGGGTTTCATTCATGAACATTGCTGCTATGGGATGCTCGCTTGTAGCAATTAGGTAAAGGTCTTCATTTTCAATCTTGTACATTACTGTTTCAAAATCAGCTAAGTCTACAACACCTTCGTAGGGTTTTCTACGCATCATGAATGGAGGTTCTACAAGCACGTATCCACGCTTCCTTAAGAAGTCTATAGCAAACCTCTGTATTGCAAGGTCAAGAAGAACAAGCTCCTCCTTAAAGTAGAAAAAGCCAGAACCAGCAACTTTATTTGCTCTTTCTTCATCAACCAAACCTAGATCCAAGGCTATCTCAAGATGGCTTTTAGGTTTAAAATCGAATTTAGGGGGTGAACCCCACCTTCTTATCTCAACGTTGTCATTTTCATCGCGACCATAGGGAACAGATTCATGAAGCAGATTCGGTATTCGCATGAGCAGGCTTATTGATTTCCGTCTGTATTCTCTAGTCTCATACTCTAGCCTCTTTATCTTATTCTGCAGTTCTTCAGCCTCAATTAATAGTGGTTTTTCGTCTTCGCCCATCTTCTTTTTCTGAGCGATTTGGAGGCTTAATTGATTTCTTTTTCTTCGAAGCTCATTTAGTTTAGTTTGCAGAGCTCTCCATTTTTTGTCAGCCTCTATAAACTCGTCGAGAAGCTCTAGTTTTTCCGGATCATTTCTCCGCTTAAGGTTCTCCCTCACAAAGTCTGGGTTCTTCCTTATTAAGTTGACATCGATCATTTCTCCCTATCCTTCCAAGGGACTAAAGATAAATTAGGGCAGATATAAATTTGTAGTTTTGTAATTTAATAACATATTCAGCAAACCTTTAATATGAGAGTTATTCAATAATTTTGAATTTCGGTGGTGTAGTAAGTGTCAAGGAGAGCTCGAGCTCGAGTTAGGGATAAGTGGCGTAGCAAAAGATGGTATACTGTGATTGCCCCACCATATTTTGGGGAAGTCGAGATAGGTTCAATACCAGCTGATGATCCGCAGAAGCTTCTCGGCAGAGTTGTGGAATCAACGCTTTATGACATAACCGAAGACTTCGCCCATCAATACTTGAAGACATATTTTCAAATTGTTAAGGTGGACGGGAGAAGGGCGCTAACAATATTTAAGGGTCACGAATATTCCAGAGATTATCTTAGGAGCCTAGTTAGAAGAAGAACAACTAAAGTGGATGGGATATTTGATGTAACAACGAAGGATAACTATAGGCTAAGAGTTGCCGCATGTGCCTTCACAATAACTAGAATAAAAACATCTCAGGAAAGGGCAATACGTGCAATAATGAAGAAAATAATTGAGGAGAAAGCAAAAACGCTAACTTTTGACCAGTTTGTGCAAGAAGCTGTTCTTGGGAAAATAGCCTCCGACATTTATAATGAAGCTAAAAAAATAGCGCCATTACGTCATGTAGGCGTGAGAAAATCAAAGCTTCTTTCAAAACCGGAACTTAAGGTTGAGACGGCTGAAGAAAAATCAAAAGTTCAAGTTGAATCGGATACTAAAACAGCCAAACCTGAAAGTGAGGAAGCTAATGAAGAGACCGTTGAAAAATAGGTTGGAAATATTCTTTTGATTAAACCTAAAAAGTTTTATTATGATTAATTATGAATTCCTCTACATCTTCTTTGAGAAGGAAGGTTGCTCGGGAAGCAGCCCTCTTATTATATACGTTACAAGAAAAGGAATTTAAGCAAGCTAAGGAGAGGGCTGCTAGAAATCTTGGTTTAAGAATTCTGCCAACGAATCTTGAGGTAGCTGAAGAGCTAGATCTGATCGCAGATGAATATGAGGGAGAGTCAAGGTGGAAGCGGCTGATACGCATGCGTAAGGAAGCGCTCGAAATAATGGAGACATTAAAAGATTTTCACCCGAGACTCATAGGTAGCGTCTGGAGGGGAACCGCAAACAAGAATAGCGATATAGACATAGTTGTTTTCTCTCAGAATGGTAGGTCGGTTGTAAGAGCTTTAAGTACTAAGGGCTTTAAGATAGCGAACATAGAAAAAATCTCAGTAATAAAAGACGGAACTAGTAATCAAGTGTTACATATATTTTTGAATCTTCCATCTGGAGATAAGGTGGAAATCGCTGTTAGAAGCGAGGAAGATTTAACTAAAGAAGAGCGATGCGAAATTTACGGTGATTTAAAAAAGGGCTTAAATATTGTCCAATTAAAAAATGTTCTTAAGAAGAACCCTTTACAGAGATTTATTCCTAAAGGAAAAATAAGAAAGTAAGATTATTGGGTGCATACACTTTTCTTTCAGCAAGTTTTACTAAAACATTTTAAGTATGATGCAACTTTAGAATATTTTGAAGATTGAGGATGCAAGAGATGGAGATAGACAAAGAGCAATTTAAGAAGATGTTTCCAAACCTGGCTCGAGAAATAGAAAATGGAGAGAGTAAAATAGCGATAGCCTCCGTGAGGTTAAATCCAGAGGAGGGAGAAAGGATAGCATCTAGGAAATTTGATGGCTACAATCCAGACGTAATTGATTTTCTAAGAAGATGCGATAATGAACAGCAAGCTGAGGAAATAATATCTTACTTAGAGAAGAGAGGGGAGATAAGTCGACAATATGCTTTAAGCCTAAGAAAACAATTGAAAGAGAAGGGCGTCAGAAGTTTTGGCTCGAAAAAAGAGGATGCATACTATCTCAGACAAGCTGGTTATGGATAAAAAGGATATTTCGTAACATGTACCATTTTTATGATAGGTATTTTTAATGGTAACTTTTAAAAAGACATAAATTTTACATTATTTCTATCCTATGTGTATAAATGTCTTGGACAAAATTAGTTAAAAACGCATGGAGTATGAGCGGGTTGAAACAGAAAGACAAAAAACGTTTGACCTTTTCTTTGATTTTTCCACTTCTATTACTTTTAGTAACAATGTTAATTGCAACTTCAGTGAAGGCAGAAAAAACGATTTCATCTTCCTCGAATATGGTTGTTGGAGTAGAGAGGAAAATAGATATCATTAAGAATGGATACATTATGATTAATGATACGTTTCTATTCTCAGCTTCCAATGAAAGCCTAGTAAATTTCACATTAAATGATTTCTTAGTTGGTTTCCCAGTAAATTATAGTAGTAACATGATTTATTATTCAGCTCACGATAATGAGGGAAACTTACCTATAACAAAGGAAACGCGCGATGAATCTTTTCAATGGCTAAAAATTTCTTTTCCAAGACCAATCAACTTGGATAATGTTGGAGCTTATAATTTTACAGTAACCTACGTTTTTTCTGATCTCATAAAAAGGAAGAGTAACCTGAGAGACCTATTCCATGCTAGTTTCCCGTTATATCCAAGTTTAATTTACGACGCCGCCTACTGTAATGTTACCGTAACGCTTCCATCAATCGTTAAAGTTTCCCAAGATAATTTTCCACGGGACATCTTTGTAAATAAGACTGAAAACTTCAGGGTTCTCAATAATTTTACAAGCCCCCTCACGGCGTATGCAAACCTTTCTTCGTGGGTAGAGTTCTCAAGTTCATCGTTTCCACTATTTAAAATCTTAGAGTTAAAAAGGGATCTATCAATTGATGGTTTAGGAAGAATAAGTGTAACTGACATTTATGAAATGGTTATAGTTAACGTTAATAAAATAACGTTTATTCTACCATCAAACGCAACCAACATATCTGTATACGATGTCTACGAAAAGTATCCACGTTACAGGGTGACAGCTACCGAGCGGAATTTTACCACTAT
>CAZWWD010000051.1:2372-8161 GCA_964637155.1 uncultured Candidatus Bathyarchaeia archaeon | reverse complement strand
TCTTCAAGCTTTAGAAGCAAATTAGACTTCAACAGATATATGGACGCCGAGGAGTCAAGGGCTACGCCTGAGGCTCTAAAATCTATGCTTGCTCTCCGCTCCATTTCCTCGAGGAAGGATAGAAGGAGAAAGGCTATATCTATGCTCCACGGGTTTACTCTCTGCAACCGACGCGTATCAAATAGTATGTCCCACGGCGGGTGGAAATAAAAGGGTTTGTTATCTTTTCCCGCTTCCATGGTTACGTCGCCCCCTTGAAGGTTGTTGAGACAATGTGTGATATGCCGTTTTGACTATAAACGCCATATATCCTATCGGCCTTACTGATCATCTCTGGCTTCAGAGTTATAATTATGAACTGCAATTCCGATTTAGAAGCCTCCTCGGATAATAGTTCACCCAATCTTTCAACGTGAAACGCATCTAAGTGTGCGTCTATTTCATCGAAGAGATAGAATGATGCTGGAGAAAATTCTTGGAGGGCGAAAAGAAAGGCAACCGCTGAGACTGATCTTTCGCCGCTGCTTGCCCCGCTGACCAATATTGGGGATTTACCGGGAAACTGAACTATCATATCTACTCCCCCGGCAAATGGGTTTTCAGGGTTTTCAAGCTTTAGGGAGGCGTTTCCTCCGCCAGTTAATTTGGAGAAGTATAGGTTTATCCGCTCGTTTATTTTATTGAAGGCGTCCATGAAGACTTTATATTTTTTCTGTTCTATTTCCTCAATGAATTTTAGAATCGCCAGCTTCTCTCTTTCGAGCTCATTTAATCTAACGGAGAGCTCTTTATACCTTGAAACTTGCTCCGCATACTGTACTTCAGCCAGCTGATTAACGGCGCCTATGCTCTTAAGCTCCTTCCTCATTAATTCCAGTTGCTTATCAACATCTTTTTCTCGGAGAATGTCTTGCGATTCATCTAGCGGACTTTCGTAACCTCGAATTTTTAGTTGCTCCCAACATCGATTCATTTGTAGCTTCATGGCTTGCATCTTAAGTCTTAATTCATTAAGCTCTCTCATGCTCTCTTCATACTCTTTATCGAGCTTCGTCAGCTTATTATCTAGGGCATCTATTTGCGACGTGAATTTCTTGGATTCTTCCTTAACGCTTACGAGTTCTCTAGCTATTTCCTCCTTCTTTCTTTCGAGCTCACCTAGTATTTTCTGGGTTTCCTCTCTTTCTTTAAGTGCCTCATCGACTTCCTTTTCTAAAGTGGAGATCTGATTAGAAACGTTATCAATTTGCGATGACAAGTTTTCTAGGCTTCTCTTTAGGACATTTTCTATTTTAGATTTCAGAGTTGAGATTTCAGATTCCACATTATTATAATTCTCTTTGAGAGAGATTATCTCACGCGAAATTTCTTCACGCCGAGCCTCAGCATCATGCACTTTTAATAGGTCTATTTCATCCCTTACACGCCTGAGTTCTTCTTTAAGAAGATTTTCTTTTTTGTTTATCTCATTAAGCCTAATCTCAAAGGAAGATATTTGCGCCTTATCCTTTTCTATTTGGCTTGATAAATTTGCTATTTTATTTTCCACCTGTTTAATATTTGATTCAGTTTGGGCGATGCTTTTTCTGACTCGGCTGACTTCGCTTTCAAGTTTACCGGTGGATTCAGAGAGGTCGACTATTTCGCTCTGATTTTTCGTTATCTCCTCTTCTATTTCCGCAATTATGTTCTCCCTATTCTCAAGATGACTCTTTAATGTTTTAACAGCGCGATCTAAGCTTTTTAGGGCTTTTTCGCTTGGAACGAATGAAGATAAATCTATTGGGGTTCTATGGAAACCGCTTTCAACTCCTCCACCAGCTTCATATAGGTCTCCGCTTAATGTAACCACGCGGAAACCTTCCTTGGAGGCTCTTATGGCTGAATCCTCACTTAAGGCTAGGAGAGTGTCGCCTAAAACAAAGTTTACGGCCGGCTCATATCTTCTTTCACATTTAACGAAGGATATGATTTTCTCTTTTACACCCTCAATGTTAGGGGCTTTAAGATTGTTTGCTTTATTGTTTAGTGATAAGCCGTTTAACGGGATTATTTTAACTCTTCCTAGCTTCATCCGCTTTAATGTTTCTATACATGTAAATGCAACGTCCAAGTTCTCAACGACCAAGGAGTTGAGCCAGCCGGAGGCCGCTGCCTCCACAGCCCTCTCGTAGCCCCTCCTGATTTTTATTAGGTTTCTAAGTCTCCCATGTATGCCTTCTATAACGCCTAAGGAACCTAATTCCTCGATGCTTTTTAACGCAACTTCTTCAGATCCAATCTTTTGTATAAGATTCTTCTGCGCTTCAAACTCTACGAGCGCCTCCCGTGCTACTTCAGCTATTCTTTCAGCCTCTTTAATCTCCTTTTCTAGGAGAGCTCTCTGCCTTTTTTTCCTTTCCAATGTTGCTTGGAGATTTCTCAGCTGCTCCGCCTGCTTCTTCACTATTTCCTGCAGTTCAATTAGCGATTCTCGGAGCTTCCTGTATGAAGCCTTTAGCTCTTTTCTCCTCTTTTTTAAATCTTCCAGCCTTTGCGAGTAGACACTTATTCTCGATTGAATTCTTGCGTATTCTCCTTCAATGTTCACCTTCTCTTCATGGAGCTGATTTAACTGTTTTTCTAGCTCGTTTACTTTTTTAGCTTTTTGTTCAAATGCTGATCTTATTTTGGAGATTTCCTTCGACACATAGTCGAAGGAAGCTTGCTTTTCTTTGATTTTTTTGTCTAGTTGATTTAGAGTTAGATTTAGTTGCTTTATTCTGTCTTCGGAATTTTTGATCTCCTCAATTATTGCTTTAGATTGCTGTTGAAGGTTTTCTCTTAATCTTTTCAGTCTTTCAATATTGGCTTTTCCGTTTCTGATTTTGGCGGAGAGATCATTTAGCCTAGATTTTAGGCTCCCAATATTTATTTGGATTTCAACTATACGGTTCCGCTTCTCCTCTGTTTCCTCGAAACCTAGCTTTCGCAGTTCACTTTCTATCTCGCGGCGCTTCAGCCGGAGGGATTCTCTGCTTTCCAGTAATCGTTTATTTTTTTCCTCTAAATTAGCAATATCCTGTGAAACCTTCTTTATTGCAGACTGGAGGTTTCTTATTTCTCTGGAGATTTTTATGGATTCTAGATAATTTATTTCTCTTTTGATGAAGTTATAGCGTAACAGGTTGTTTCTTTCTCTCTCTAGAGATTCAACTCTCTTCTGAACTTCGCTTATCTGACCTAAAGCTGTTTTTATTGACATATCTGCCTCCTTAAGTTTTACTTCAGCCTTAGCCTTCTCAGCATCATATTGAGCTATTCCAAGCATGTCTTCGATTATTTTTCTTCGTTCGTGGGTTGATATTTCAGCCATCCGCGTAAGCATGCCCTGTGGAATAATATTATGACCGTAAGGGCTTATGCCAGCGACGGAGAGAACCTCAAGTAGATGGGATCTTGGAACCCTCCGCCCATTTATTCTGTAGATGCTTTCACCCTTCTTATCTATTTCCCGCGATATTGTAACGGTAGCTGTCTCCACTGGTAGACGCCCATCAGAATTATCAAATTGTATAAGCACCTTCGCCTTATTCTTTTTTATATTCGAGTTTTCTCCACCATTGAATATGAGAGCTGAAAAGTTTTCAGCTCTAAGTCTTTTAGCGCTTAGCTCCCCCAGACAAAATAGAACCGCGTCCATTATGTTGGTTTTGCCACTACCATTTGGACCGGTTATTACAGTGAAACCTCTATCAAACGTCAGCGTGGTTTTTAAACCGAATGTTTTGAAGCCGTTTATCTCTATACGTTTGATATACGGCATTTGAGGTTCTCTCCGGAGAGAGGGAAGTTTACGTATGATGCTTGAAATCTTTTTAGGAGGGGAAATTCACGTTTTAAATACGGCTAATTCTTTTTAACGCCACGGAGGATTTCAGCCATCTTTTTAACAAATCTCTTTATCGCCTCATTTTCCCCATACACCAGCACATATCCATCTCCTTCAATTCTATATTCTAAACCTCTTTCACAAGCTATTTTCTTAATCATTTCAAGAGACGTTTCACCAGTTATTTGAATTCTAATCCACTTCTTTTCTCTTGGCAGATTCGGGTGAAATCGTATTTGGGTTTCTTCAGCCTCAGTTTCTTCTATCTCAGATCTGTACATTTTTCCTAATATATCGCTAACATAAGCCTCTCCAAACCTATTTTTGGCGATTGGAAGAACATAAGCTTCAACATTATTCAGGTACTCTTCTAAGCGGGATATGTTTTCAGAGCGGGATTTATCGATTTTAAGAATTTCCAGCATTACTTTAGCGGAACGTAAATCATTAATTATGGAGAATGGCACGGTCTCACCGCTCTTGCGGAGATCCGTAATGGCGTCAGCTAATATCTTCCAACGGGCTTCCCATTTCATCATGAAACCTCACGGAGTAATAAGGATCATAATTGCAATAAATCTATTGGTGAAAAATCATTTTCCATTTCCACGATTAGCTATAGCATTTAATACGCGAAGATTAATTAACATAATATCCCCCTCTTACCAAAGTAGCTTATAAATGCATAAATATCCATTTCTAACATGCTAATCTACACGTGCATAAAATATGGAAAAATGTATGCTCTGATTTCCAGTTATAGACCTCCTTCAATAGCCGGAAGAATTAGCTTTCAGGATATATTATACGCCTTTTTTCTTTTGGAGTTATTAGGTTGAAATGGATGCTTCAGAAGAGAATAAAATTATTAATTGCGTTATAAGTCTTTAATCTTAAGTTAGAGAGTAAGTGGATTAGGATAGTGGTCTATTAATGAAGATTATGGTATGTGGAAAGGGAGGAACAGGTAAGACTTCTCTAACTGTTTTAATCTCACGAATACTTTCAAAGCGTTTTAGGGTTTTTATAATTGACTCCGATGAATCTAATGTTCTTCTACCAGATCTTATGGGGGTATCTCCGCCTAAACCTCTAGTTCAGTACATCGGCGGGAAAATGGAGGAGGAAGAAATGGAGAAAAATCTACCTGATATAGCGAGGGCGTTAGCTAAGGCTAAGGAGGGAATAAAGATTGATTTGCTACCTTCTGAATACGTTGCGACCTCTAAAGAGGGAATAAGTCTGGTAGTGATAGGGAAAGTTAGGGAGTATGGTGAGGGATGTGCCTGCCCATTCAACATTTTAACTAGGATTCTATTAGGTAATTTATGTTTAGGGGAAAATGAAATAGCTCTTATTGATACGGATGCTGGAGTAGAGCATGTGGGTAGAAGATTAGAGGAAGTTTGCGATGGTTTGCTTGTAATTGTTGATCCGACGGCTGAAGCTCTAGAACTGGCCTTAACGCTAAAAAATGTGGCGCAATCTTTAAACAAGAAGATTTGGTTTATAGCCAATAAAGTCACTGAGGATATTAGAGCTATGCTTATGGATGAAGCTGAAAAACTCGGTTTAAGAATTGATGGCGTAGTGAGATTTGATAAAGAATTGTATGTTTCTTGCTTAAAAAGGGAAACGCTGAAATCAAATCTTGCAATGAGCGATCTGAAACATATAGTTGGCAAAATATGGAATATAGAAATTTAAAGCATTTTTAGGAGAAAAAGGCTATGTGTCTTCTTAAAGTTTATGTTAAGGAACCCGATCTAGGTATGAAGCTTGTCGCTAGAGATGTGGCGTTCATCTTTAGAGAAAACGGATCCATCAGAATAGTGGATGTTGAATCCAAAGAGAAGACAATAACCGGTATGGAAATCCTATCGATCGACGCGCTGAAATCAATCTTAATCTTAAAAAA
>CAZWWD010000051.1:0-2272 GCA_964637155.1 uncultured Candidatus Bathyarchaeia archaeon | reverse complement strand
TGATCTACAATTTTATTTAAAAAGCCTATTTCGGAAAAAGAATGCTTCCAAGGAGACATTTCCCAATTTTAATCTTAAAATTTAATCGTTACCTTTTTCGGAAGAAATCTTTACTTTTTAGATTCACCACCTTTTTAATCGAAACATTTATAAAAATTCACTTCTTAATTTCTGAAAGTAAGGAGAACTAGTACTGTATGCGTGGTCGGCGAATAAACACTCTATTAACAGTCTATTCAAAAGCAAAAGGAACGGTGGATGTTCAATTTGGGCGTTCACATCATCGCGGACTTCCTGGGAGTGGATCCCAGGAAGATAGCGAGGGTAGAAGATTTACGGGTTATTTTGGATAGAGTAATCTCTAAATCTGGTCTTCACGCTATTTCTTCAATTTTTCATCAGTTTGAGCCGCATGGTGTTTCCGCCGCATATATTTTGAGCGAATCTCACCTTAGTGTTCATACGTGGCCTGAAAGCGGCTATGTTGCTTTGGACATATTTACATGCGGCTCTGACGAATGTGCTCTCAATGCCTTTGACTTACTGGTTGAGGAGTTAAAGCCTACCGCCATAGAGAAGAAGGTGCTGAGAAGGGAGTTTTATGAGAGAAGTCGAAGAGCAAATACTCAAATGCCTATTAGAGTCTAAGAGGAGCTTTTGGGAACTGCTTAACGAAAACAAGCACACCGTGAAAGACTTTGTAGCCACAATAAATGAGCTCTTTAAGAAGGGATTTATAGGCGTAGAGGGAGACAGCATATACTTAACGGAGAAGGGCTTAGAGAAAACTAACGAAAAAATTCGTGAGTTTAAAAGCGCAGTTTGCGATAAATGTGAGGGTAATAGAATAGTTTTTGATGGAAAATTTAAGGAGATTTCGGAGAAATTTGTTCGAATAGTTAAAGATCGCCCCCTACCAAGCGTAGACTTCTTTCAGGGATATATGCGTGAAAAGGATGTTATATTCAGAATTGCGCTCATGCACTATTACAATGATTTAGCCGGCAAATCCTTCATATTAATAGGCGACGACGATCTGCTCAGCGTAGCTTTAGCCTTAACAGGGTTACCTTCAAAAATATTTGTCTTGGAAATAGATGAGCGGCTTGGCGAATACATAGAGAAAGTGAGCAAAGAACATGGGCTGGAAATAGAGTTCCAGAAGTATGACGTCTCAAATCCGCTACCAAAGGATTTAGTAGGCAAGTTTGACGTTTTCTCCTCTGAACCTCTAGAAACTGTAAGCGGGCTTAAAGCCTTTATTTCTAGGGGGGTTGCATGCTTAAAAGATGGCGGCGTTGGATACGTTGGTCTCTCAACGGCTGAAGCCTCGCGGAGAAAATGGTTAACTGTTGAAAGGATGCTTCTTGAAATGAACTGCGTAATAACTGACATCATAAGAGACTTTTCAAAGTATGGAACCCTCTATGAAAATGTTAGCTACGAAAAGTTTACAACGAGACTGAAGTTTCCGGTTAAGGAGAACCCAGGGATCTGCTGGTACAAATCATCTCTATTCAGGTTTGAGGTTATGGGAGAACCTAAACCTTTGATAAAACCTAGCAGACGGGTATCCATTAAATATGTTGATTGGCGGGAGGATATAACTAACCCTCTCCTTTACGAATGAAAGCTTAAAAGGTAAAAGTAAACTTAAAATAATTGAATGAGATGATTTTAATCAAGCCAAAAACTTTAGCGTATGATTTGGAGGATGAAGGATGAGCAAACCAGAAAAGCCCCACTTGAACCTAGTCATAATCGGGCACGTAGATCACGGGAAATCAACAACTATGGGACACTTCCTGTACTTGGCTGGAGCAGTTGACGACCGAACCATCAGAACATATGAGGAAGAAGCAAAGAAGCTAGGTAAAGAAAGCTTTAAGTACGCTTGGATTTTAGACAGCCTGAAAGAAGAGCGAGAGAGAGGCTTAACGATAGACCTTCGATACTTAAAGTTTGAAACCCCAAGATTCTTCTTCACGATCATAGACGCGCCGGGACACAGAGACTTCGTAAAGAACATGATAACAGGAGCAAGCCAAGCAGACGCAGCGATTCTATTCGTTTCAGCTAAGAAAGGCGAATTCGAGGCTGGCATAGGTCCAGGAGGCCAAACCAGGGAGCACGCCTTCTTAGCTTTCACGCTTGGAGTTAGACAGATGATTGTCTGCATTAATAAGATGGATGATCCAACAGTTAATTGGAGCGAAGAACGCTACAATGAAATTAAAAATGAAGTCAGTCGAATGCTAAGATTAGTCGGCTA
>CAZWWD010000050.1:0-8276 GCA_964637155.1 uncultured Candidatus Bathyarchaeia archaeon | reverse complement strand
GCAAATTAAAATTTGCTGGTGGATGTATTAAGAGGACATCAGTTTTCATTTGAAATTATTTTTGTTTTCTAAGTTAAAATAATTTATCCATTCTTTTCGCAAAAAAGGATTCTATTAGATTATAGGGTAAATCCGTCACCTCCATAGAGACGATCAGTTGCCTTTACCTTCAGACTAATTCCCTTCAAAATCTGTGCCAAGAAACAAGATTTATCGAATGAAAATCGTTATATTTGAACATTTCTAATAGAAAGATTTTTTAAAAACAATGTAATTCATATGAAACTCATGAGCATGATTCCAACTAAAATGTTTTTCACTAAGGGTGTAGGCATACACAGGGATAGGCTAGCCTCTTTTGAGCTCGCATTAAGGGATGCTGGAATAGAAAAATGTAATCTTGTATGCGTTTCAAGCATCTTTCCACCAAAATGCAAAATAATCCCAAAAGAGGAAGGACTTAAACTCTTGAAACCCGGCCAGATAACGTATGTCGTTATGGCCAGAAATGAAACTAACGAACCTAACCGCCTAATTTCAGCGGCTATTGGATTAGCCCTGCCGAAAGATGATAATGGGTATGGTTACTTGGCCGAAATTCACTCTCACGATCAAGACGCTGAAAAAACTGGCGAGTATGCTGAAGACCTCGCAGCAACAATGCTGGCAACATCGCTTGGAATAAAGTTTGATCCAGAAACAGCGTGGGATGAAAGAAAGAAGGTATATAGGGCTAGCGGCAAAATCTTTAAGACAATGCACATATGTCAATCAGCTGAAGGCGATAAAAACGGATTATGGACGACGGTTATAGCTGCAGCCGTTTTCCTATTTTAAAACGATTTTAAATATTTTAAAAAATAATTAATAATTCTCGTGTAACTTAATTTTTATTGTAAAATGGACTTCTTTTTTATTTGGCGAGTAATCCTCGAACTTTTCTTCCAGCGCTTGTTAATCCCCTAAAAACTCTGCCTCTCCCCTTCCCCAACTTAAGCTCTGGCAGAAGAGTTCGATCCACCATTATAACTTCAAACCACTTGTAACGCCCATCCTCCCAAACCCAATATGAATTGAGAACTTCAAGGTTCGGGAATTTTCTCGCAGCTCTCTCCTCAGCTATTAACCTCAAACTCTTTGCAGGCTTATATTTCCTGACTCCCATACGCTTTTGTCTTCTCCCAGCTCTCGGCCTAGGTTTTCTAAGCCCTCCCCTCCTCACCCTAACCCGTACAACAATATAACCCGGCTTATCCTTATAGCCAAGTCTTCTAGCTCTGTCAATACGTGTGGGCTTATCGACTCTATATATCGCTGGTTGCCTACGCCACACTATGATTCTCTCACGCATAATCTCCTTTATGTACGACTTGTTCGGTTTTCTCCAAGCTTCAGCCATATATTTATATGCCAATTACTAGCACCCCACTTATGGCTATGCTAATGGCATAGTCAAATTTAACCTTTTTGCCCCTCCGTTTCCCCAAATTTTATTTGATGCGGAATCATCCGCTCGTTGTTATTTTTATAATTATCTTTCTTACATCTTCAACCTTAGCGACTATATTAATCAAGTATGGTTCAGCTATCTCGAAAAGTTTTCTAAAGAGCTCGGCTCTTTTACGCTCTTTTCTCTCTCCATAAGTTATAAGATAATTGTTATACCATTGCTCGGGAGCATTTCTAAGGATTTCTACGGCCTCCTCCGGTTCAAGAGATGTAGCTACAACCTTCGATTTAGGGTTCCTCTGCAATAGAAATGTTTTCTGAATTCTAATTTCATTAACAACCTTTCCTCGACTCAGTATTTCTCTGGGATCTATCATGACTCTCGGCACCGGAGGCAGAAACTTTTCACGTGGATCATCAGGTTTGACATTCTCTAGTTTATGTGTGCGAAATATTGGTTCAAGCCACGGAAAATTCTCGATGGAATTTGTTCTCATATAGAACTGTCTCTCCGATGCTTTTCCAATAGCCTTGCCATCCTCAAACTCTACGAATATCCAGTCATCTTGGTGGAATTCGCCTTTAGGATGATATATGGCTGGACCATAAGAGTGTGTTGTCTTTCCAGTGTTTGTCGGTGCTATAAGAAGGAAACCCTTTCCATCGATTGCGCCTGATGCTCCGTGAACCGAAAGTATGTCGAATTGATCTTCAAGTATGTCTGCGGCTATTCCGAGAGCAACAGGTTTAGTCTGACCATAATAATCATTATTAAATATTATGGCAGTTTTTGTTTCCGGATTATAAAGTCCTCCAGCGTTTATCTCAGGGTCTCGCATAGGTCCATCATAATAGTCTCTAATGTTAATTTTTCCTCCATCATCTATTGTGTATACCACGCCGTGAGGCATCACCATATGAGAATATAACCACCAATTCTCCTGCCAAAAATCATATATATGCTCCATGTTTGTATAAAGCCTGATGTTTAATCCGTTAAAGTACGCATTACTAACATATCTCACAAATTTTTTACAGTATTCAACAAGTTCATCTCTTACATCAATTGATATTAACATTGGATGTTTAGGTGAAAAGTAGTTTACTCTTCCGGGAAACTTAGTCATATACCAGCTACCCACCTTTTTCACCCCCAATCTAGGCTTTTAGGCTAATGATCTCCTCATCTTTCCAAGGTCAAGTATCATCTTGCTGAGATTCTCCCGGCTTAATCCATTAAGATACTCGGCCACATTATCCTTCTCTATTAAAATTGCTAGCTTTTTGCTTTTTGAGGTTTTTCCAGTGAGCATATCCTTGATGTAAGAGGAAGCTAGCTCACTCAATATTAAGTAGCCGCTGTCCGGCTCCTCTAACTCTACGAAATTTTCTAGCTCGTTTATGCCTTTCAAGATGTTTGGAGTCATTAGAAGATTACTTTTTAAATCTCTATTGAGAAATCTTGACGCAAATTTTATGTCTGCCTGTAATGAGGGATACAGTTCGCTTAATATCTTCTCAACTGCGCTTTCACCCATAGTCTCCTTAATCTCCTTTAAACCGCTCCCTAAGCCTATAAACTCGGGAGGCAGTCCACAAGTATAGCATGAAGCGACAAATTTAACCCATCTAGGAGGTTTATAAAAGGCCGTATATGCATAACCGAGTATGCTTCTCTTAACCTCTTTATCCGGACATAACCTCAATATACTCTCAACGTTTCTTAATTCACGGTAATATTCAACCTCCTCAACATCCAGTAATCGCTCTCTCTGATCTGGCACATACTCCGATATTAGAGAGATTTTTTCGGCGATCTCCGATATTTCAAAAAGATAGTTTTTGGCGAAAATGAATATCATTCTCTCAATATCCTGCCTTTCATCTTCATCAAATTCCAGAGGCGGCCTGTCAACAGCCTCCCTAATTTTTTCAATAAGCATCCTCGTTTTTTTAGGTCCATGATCATATCTTAAACCCGATTGAATAGTATAGGTTTGCACACCCCTATATTCATTTAGAAAATTGTCTGAGTTTTCCAGCGTTAAGTGTCCTCTAAATGGAAGCGCTCCACAACCTAAAATCGGATAAATTTTTAGATCCAGTGAATCTTCAAGTCTCTTACAATCTGAGATTGCTATTTTGCATGAAAGAGTGGAAGCCATGTGCCCATACAGTAGGGCTGCTTCAGATTTACCTATGAAAACTCTCATGTAGTCTTTTACGCCTACATCTTTAGCAAAAAGAGATAACATTTTTTCCATTGATAAGTGTTCAGCCATACCCCCCATAAGTGGTATGATACGCATCTCTACATTTTCAACGTCAAATTTCAAGTATTTACCTACGAGTTTAAGTAATCCTTCTATTCGCATCTTACAGTTTCTTAATTCCTCCGTTGTTGTAATAGTGGCTTGAATAACCTCAATTATTCCCTGCTCGCCGAAACTATCCATACAATATTTTATGCCCTCTCCAATTGCAAGCATCGTCATAAGCTGTCTAAAGGGTTCCTCCTCAAAGGAGCTAACCATTCTAGGTGTTACGAAAACATCTACGCCGGGCCTAAAACTCGTTTTTTCAATTACCTTTTTAACTATTTGTCCAATCTGATGATATGGTGTTAGTTTACCCATGTAATCAACAAGATATTCATCACAGTTGTAGCCGTCTTTCTTGAAGGATAAAAGCGCTTCATCTACCTCCTCCCTAACCGTAACACGTTTACTTGCTGAGTCGGCATGTTGAGTAGCCATAGCAACGGGGATTTTCCGCATAATCCCTCATCTCCTTCAATGACCAAATTCTTGCATGTTGTAGGCGGATATATCAAAGTCAAAATGCTTATTTATATCTTCGGTAAGTGATTGTTAATTAAAGCATGAAATGCCAATTTCAGTTAAGCGGGATACGTTAAACCCAGATTTAAGGGAAAAGAAAATGCACATAGTGATCAAAGAAATTAAGAGATCCGGGAAAAAAGTTAAAGTTGCCTTCCAAGGTGAGGCTGGTGCATATAGTGAAAGCGCAGTTTACGAATTCTTCGGCTCATTAGCTCAACCAGTTCCATGTAAGCGGTTCTCAGATGTATTCAAAAGCGTCGAAAAAGGTGAAACAGACTTTGGTGTTGTTCCCATAGAAAATTCTATTGAGGGCAGCGTAACGCAAGTTTATGACCTATTCTTAGAATACGATTTAAAGGTCTGTGGTGAAATAGTATTAAAAATTATTCATTGCCTAATAGCTAATCCAAGCGTTGATTTAGACTCAATAAAAGTTATTTTCTCTCACCCTCAAGCCTTAGGTCAATGTAGAAATTTCCTTGAACAGCTAAATTGCGAGCTAATCTCAACATATGATACTGCTGGAAGCGTTAAAATGATTAAAGAGCAGAATATGATTAATGCTGCTGCAATAGCGAGTGAAAGAGCTGCAAAAATTTACAACATGAAAATCCTCGCGAAAGATATAGCTGATAACCCAAACAATTATACACGCTTCTTTGTTTTATCCAAGTTCGATGCCCCGCCCACCGGAAACGATAAGACCTCAATAATCTTTTCAACGAGGCATGTTCCAGGCGCGCTTTATAGAGCTCTAGGAGAGTTCGCTCTAAGGGGAATAAACCTCACCAAAATTGAGTCTAGACCCACTAGGCAGAGACCTTGGGAATACAACTTCTATTTGGACTTTGAGGGGCATAGATCTGAACCTAGATGCGCCGAAGCCCTAAAAGGACTAGAGTCTAACACGCTTTTCGTTAAGATTTTAGGGTCTTACCCAAAGGCGCCTGAAATAAATAATGCGATTTAAGGTTGATTTTTCCCTCCCCTATAAAGAATCTGAAAGAGAGCTACAGCCAAGCTTATAAATGAGCATAAAATATAAAAGTAAGCTAGTGTCGCTCCTTTCTGATTATGGAGGATGCTAAGCCTCTTCTTTTTCAGCAAGATAATTTAGAGCTGATAGAATTACCCGCGCTAAATCAATAATCATTGCGAACAAGAATAACGTGAGTATAATCGACACGTCCGCTTCGACATATATGTTCTGGATCGTTAATCCTAAGGATCTGCCATCGATGGCGTAAATCGCCATCCCCATCATGAAGAAAATCCTACCGCCCTCAGCAAAGTATTTGAATATTGTTTCCCTCAGAAAACCTGAAGCGAATGCAAATATCGCTAGGCCTATTATAAATGCGTTAACAAAAGGATTATTTATAATGTGTTCTCCAATAGAGGGCGCTGTTTGAAGTAAGAGTGAGTTCAAAGCTAAATAGCCTATGATCACGGCTATTGCGTATCCAAAGCCGATAGCTATTCTCAGTAGAATTTTCTTTCCATTCGTTTTCATGCTCCGCCACCTTGAAGCGTGAGTGTAGTATTTCCGTTAATTTTAATTGGTAAAATATCGGCATAATTCAATTTTATTTTGTATCTAAGTAAGAGAGAATTGTTAGAACCAGCGATCAACTCGGAGTGATCTGAAAGATCTGCTGTGAGACTTGACGTAAGCAAAACTTTTGACCCATGCGGGATTATTTCCACAAATGTTATATTTTCAGCTAGAAGCGACTCATACCAGTCATATAATGCTATTTCAATCTCCATGTCATTTAAGTTGTAGAGGCCACCATTATCGATTAACATCTGAATTTTTAGAAAGAGCATCATCCTATTAGCATCTAAACGAACCTCAAAATTACTAGTCTCGACTTTAATGGCGCCAGCGGAATAAATTAGCGTCACGCTAAAAGCCGCGAAGAAAATCCATATGGCTACACTTGCAATAGTTAATGCTCTAATAGCAATCTTCATTGTAATCCCTCACCAGAATCCTCTTTCACCCTTAAAGGTTCATAGCGTTCTCTTCAGCAACGCAACCCCGCGGGCAGTTAATATTGACCCAATCCACCCCATTATTCCCAGAAAAATCGCATGAATACAAGCACTTACCAGCGGCGCTAAAGACCGCCCAAATGCTTGAACTATGTCTGATGGAACCATCTCGCCCACATCACTATAGAGAAAAGTGTAAGCGAAGAAAAAAGTGACTATCAGAAGCGCTAGACCCACGAAAAGCATTACATACCCAGCTATCTCATCATTTCTCATACACTTTAACCTCAATAATAAAAAAGACTTAGGAGGCTTAAAAGAATAATGCTGCCTTTAACAACGGAAAACCTCAAAGAGACCGAATTAGCTCTCTTATGCTTTTATTTAACATAAAATTGATTATATGTCCCTTCAAATTCTCAGTATGAACTCTATTCATTTCCCCTTCAGTTTTAGTTCATATAGTTTCCGCGGTAGCTGCCCTCAATTCACTAAACACAAAAGACATCATTTAGGTTTTTAAACCAAACAAGACTCGAACAACCGATCGCAAAAAATGTATGGTAGCGGGGGGTCGATTTGAACGACCGATCTCTGGGTCTCTTAGGGCCTAAGCCCTATGAGCCCAGCGGGTTAACCTGGCTACCCCACCCCGCTTCCTAACTGTTTATTATATTCAAAATATATTGAAAAATGAGCTTCTTTAAAAGTTTATCTGAAGGAAATATATTGAATTTTAGGGTTCTACTTTATTTTTTGGCTTAGTGTTTCTCCACGGTTTCATCTCCTTTTTTAGCTTTATCCTTATTAACACTATGGCATTTAATATTTAGTGTAAAAAATATTGTGGGAGATGTTGAGTGTTGGCTGAGGGAAATTTCCTTTTGGGGACGGATATCGGCACATTTGGAACCAAATCGGTGCTTGTTGATGCTGAGGGTAAAATACTGGCTGAAGCCTTTCAAGAAACCGACATTATATCTTTAAGGCCTCTTTGGGCTGAGCAGTGGCCGCAGGTTTGGTTGGATGCTGTATGCAATACGATCCGTGAGGTTCTTGCAAAATCGAAGGTTGATCCGTCAGAGATAGGTGGATTAACTATAAGTGGACTCTATAGTGGTTCTGGCGTACCATGCGATAAGAACATGAAACCCATCAGGCCTTGTCTCATATGGATGGATAGGCGAGCCGTTAAGGAAGTGGAGTGGGTTAGGGAGAACATAGGTGAAGAAGAAATCTTTAGAGTTACCGGGAATACAATAGACACATACTTTGGCTTTACAAAGATGCTTTGGCTTAAATTTAATGAACCTAAAACCTGGGAGAAAACAAGGCAGCTTGTAACCACCTATGGCTACTGCACCTACCGCTTGACCGGCGTAGTCTGCATAGACTATTCTTCAGCCGGAAACTATGGAGGAATATTTGATATCCACAAGAGAGATTGGTCTGAGGAGCTCATGGAGGAGATGGGCATACCAAGAAGCTTCTTCCCAGAAGAGATCGTTGAATCAAAAACCGTTATTGGAGAAATAACTGAAGAAGGAAGTAAACTGTGCGGACTAAAGAAGGGCACTCCGGTATGCGCAGGCGGCGTGGACGCTCCAGTTGCAGCCTTAAGCTTAGGGTGCCTAGAAGATGGAGATCACTCAGCTATGGTTGGGACATCAACCTGCTGGAGTGTAATCCAAGATGAACTAAGATTAACCCCCAAACTAATCAACTATCCTCACGTTGCCTATGATAGACAGAAGATATATACGTTTGGTGGATCCGCAACTTCGGGCGGTATGTTAAGATGGTTTAGGGATCAATTCGGACAGATTGAGATTTCGCTTGGAAAGCAAGTTGGATTAAGCCCATATAAGATACTAGATCTTGAAGCCGAGAAGGTTCCGCCCGGTTCAGAAGGACTCATAGTTCTACCATACTTTATGGGTGAGCGGACACCAATATGGGATCCTTACTCAAAGGGACTCATAATTG
>CAZWWD010000049.1:7124-8631 GCA_964637155.1 uncultured Candidatus Bathyarchaeia archaeon | reverse complement strand
GAGAAAAGAGATTTACTTGTAGTTCAAGCAATTCAAGCACTAGATGATTTAGATCAAACTCTAAATCTTTTCATGAGTAGACTGCGCGAGTGGTATAGCGTTCACTTTCCAGAGCTGAGTCGCCTTGTAGACAAGCATGAAACTTATGCGAGACTTGTTTACGAATTTGGACGTAGAGAGAACTTTACAATCAAAAAACTGGAGAATAGGGGATTATCAAAGAATAAAGCTAAGCAGATAGTGCAGTCCGCAAAAACCTCCATGGGCGCCGACCTTCAGGACATGGATATAGAGCAGATTCAAAAAATATCCAAGAACATTCTTCAGCTTTACGAGGAGAGATCAAACTTAGAAAAATATATTGATGCCCTAATGGAGGAGGTTGCCCCAAATCTTAGGGCTGTAGCCGGGCCATCGCTTGGCGCCAGACTAATATCACTTGCAGGGGGACTTGAAAATCTCGCCAAGCTACCAGCTAGCACAGTTCAGGTTTTGGGCGCTGAAAAAGCATTATTTAGGTCTCTCAGAACAGGCGCTAAACCCCCCAAGCATGGCATAATTTTTCAGCATGCACTAATTTTTAGGGCTAAACGTTGGCTTAGAGGCAAAATTGCTAGAGCTCTAGCTGGCAAATTATCTATAGCTGCTAGAACCGATGCTTTCACCGGTAATTATATAGGCGACAAGCTTAAGGAGGAATTAAAGAGGAGAGTTGAGGAAATTGAGAAAAAGTATCCGAAGCCTCCTAAAGCAAAAGTTAGGAGGAAGTTAAAGAAGAAGGCTAAAAAATTTAAGCGTAGGAAACGATAGGAGGAAATAAGCGTATGGCTGTGAAGGTTGAGCCTCTACCAAATTTTGAGGGCGTATATCAAGTTATACTTGAGGATGGAGCCCGCCGAATAGCCTCGAAAAATCTGGCTCCTGGAAGAAACGTTTATGGTGAGCGGCTAATAAAATATAAGGGCGCCGAATATAGGCTTTGGGATCCATTTAGAAGCAAGATCGCCGCTGCCATAATTAAAGGATTAAAGAGCTTACCCATAAAAGCTGGAAGCAAAGTTTTATATTTGGGTGCGGCTTCAGGCACGACGGCCAGTCACGTCTCGGACATAGTTGGCGAGAAAGGGCATGTCTTCTGTATAGAATTCGCTCCCAGACCGCTTAAGGAGCTAATAAATAACGTCTGCAAATTCAGATTAAATATGTCGCCCATTTTAGCTGACGCCCGTTTCCCAGAGAAATATGCCAGTTTAGTTGAAAAGGTCGACGTGGTATACTGTGATATAGCTCAGCCTGAACAAGCTCAAATATTAGTCGATAATGCGAAAATTTTCCTTAGGAGGGGCGGTTGGATAATGCTTGCAATAAAGGCTAGAAGCATAGACGTCACAAAGGAGCCGAGCGAAATTTATAAGAGGGAAATAGCCATACTCGAAGATAATGGTTTTCAAATACATCAAGTTATTCATTTGGAGCCATATGATAGGGATCACGCGATGATCTTAGC
>CAZWWD010000049.1:0-7024 GCA_964637155.1 uncultured Candidatus Bathyarchaeia archaeon | reverse complement strand
CCATGTAGACCTCGAATTTTAAACCATCGTGATCCTCGATTTTTCTTACGTATCTGCCGCCATTCATAAGCAACATGACATCTATATCGCTAGTTTTATGTAAGGTACCCTTCGCGAAGCTACCGAAAACAATTATGCCTAGAACCTTCTCATTAAACTTTTTCGATTCCACAAACTCATTAATAGCGTTTAGGGCTCTCTTAAACGAGACCCCCATTTAAACCAACTATTGATAAACGTAGAATGAAAATAAAAATTTTTATTTACTTGAGAGTGGTCTAACGCTTAGCTTCTAGAGATTACTTTTATTGTTTTAGATAGAAGATTTTCTGGATTACTTTTGTTGTTGGGATAGCTACTATTGAGCCTATTATCATTTGTCCAATGTTAATTGGCACTTCAGCTATCGCGTACGCTTGTATGCCGAAAAGCCATCCTATAAAGTACATTTCATAAATGAAGTATCCTAGAACCATTATGAAGCCGCCAACAATTACCGAAAGAACCATCCAGCCTATCTCAGGCTCCATAAGTAAACCCGCCAATATGATGGATAGTGCGACTACGAAGCCTAATATAAGCCAGAATAATGTTGGGATATAGAGTATGAGGACAGCTTCTCCCAAAGTTAATTCGAGCTCGCCACTATAGTATGTTGAGCCGACCACAGCTAATATTCCGCCAGCTAATAAGCCTAAAACTGAGGTTAATAGTTTCCAGCTTGACTTATTGAGCTTAGGGTTATGGGCGCTTAAAAACCCAGTTACAAATCCTTCTGAGGCCTTAATGATGAGTGTTGCTGGAGCATAATGGGGGTAACCCAGCAATAAATCAGCTAGCATTGAACCAACCCCGCCAGCGAAAGCTCCAACGAGAGGGCCAAATAGGAGGGCTGACAAAAAAACCATCGACTCACCGATGTTGAAGAAGCCTTCCGTCGCTGGAACATATACGCTAAAGAAAATTGTTGCGACACAAACAAGGGCTGTGGAGATTGCGGCAAATATCATTTTTAATGCGAGTGCGGGCAGAGTTGTTTTTGTGGCAATTAAGCTCTTTGTTGCCATTACTTTATTCCGCCTTCGTTACATAGTTTAGTTAAAACTTGATTAGCATAGTTACAACTTTACTATATAAAGATTATGTAGGTCCATATCTAAAAAGAACGAGGTTCCTATTTTACAGGAGGACTTTCACTTCGTTGATTGCTTTTAGAACTCTTTTTCCTCTCTGGGTTATTGAAAAGTATTTTCGCCCATCTTTTATTTGAACCGATATTAGACCTCGATTTTGCAGTTCACTTAAGTGTTGGTATACGGCCGCCTTGGTCATTATTTTCCCGAGGTTCTTCCATATCTCGTATCCATAGGTCTTCTTTTTAGCGATTAACTTCAGTATTCTCTCTTTGGTGCTGAATTCAGCCTCAACCAGAGCCATTTTACGCTTCTTTGATAATGCTTGCAAAACATCTGTTGCTTTCAAACCGCTTCCGGTTATTAGACAAACAACTATCTCGTTTTTATCAATAAGGGATTCATGCATTAATTTTTTGAGTGCCGCTATAGTTCCTGAGCTTGCTGGTTCAGCGAATAAGCCTTCCATCTTTGCTATTTCCTGCTCAGCTTCAAGTATTTCCTTATCAGAAACGGTGACCGCGAGCCCCCCAGATTCTTTTATGGCTTTTATAGCTAGGTCTTTCTTTGAGGGATTAAGTACAAAGATGCTTGTAGCCCGTGTAATCGGGTTTTCAATCTCCTCATCTTGACCTAGATAAGCGTTCACTATGGGTGGGCATCCGCTGGATTGGACGCCTATTAGCCTTGGAAGACGTTTTATTCTGCCTAGCTTATGGAGTTCTTTGAATCCCTTCCAAGTGGAGTAAATTGCTCCGCCGCTTCCCATGGGCACAATAATGTAGTCTGGAACCCCCAATTGCTCGGCTATTTCAAAAGCTATCGTCTTTTGAGCTTCAATTACAAGAGGGTTTAAAGCCGACGTTGCCTGATACCATCCGGTCTCCTCAACTAGTTTTTCAGCTTTCCCTATCGATTCATCAACTGTTTCACCATACTCCTCAATTATTGCATCGTAAATTATCATTTGGGCTAGTTTGCCTACATCAACATATTTTGGAATTATAACGTGACATGAGATACCATATTTTGCGCAGTACGCAGCTAATGACGCGCCCATATTGCCATTAGACGCGCATACAGCTGCCGTAGAATCCAGATCAAGCATATTTGAAACCATCAGCGCCGCAGCCCTATCCCTAAACGAGTTTGTTGGGTTTCTGGTTTCATCTTTAAGATGTAGCTGCGGTAACCCAATATGGTTGGCCAAGCGTTTAGCTCTATATAGTGGGGTTCCCCCCTCATGCATAGTTGCGAAGTTCTTCACTTTTGGAAGAAGACTTCTATACCTCCAGAACATGAATTTGCCTGTAAACTTGACATTTTTAAGGTTTTCATAATCAATCTTATATTCAAGTGTTCCAATACCGCCGCAATTCCGGCACTTATATTCTGGCAAATTTGTTTCTATAGTTTCCCCACATTTCGTGCAGACAAGAATGTTCATCTATTATTCCTCGCAAATGAACTAAATAATTTTTTATAAGGCAATTCATTCCTCATCAACAATAATCTAAAATGATAAAAATAAAGTTTTTAAATTAATACGGCCGATAAGAATAGCCGTTGAAATGATCCAATTCATTTGAGGCATAACTAATGGTTAGGGAAGAACCCTATTGTCTAGTTTGCATAGAATGTGGCGCTAAATACTCGCCTAGCGAAATCATTTATAAATGTCGGAGATGTGGCAACCTGCTTTCAGTAGAATATGAAAGTGAGGTAATGACTCCGGAAGTTAGTGAAAGATGGATTAAAAGAAACTTGTCGGTTTGGCGCTACATGGAGCTTTTACCGATAAGCGATAGAAATAAAATCGTTAGCTTAGGTGAGGGGGGAACCAGCCTAAATAAGTGTCCTAGATTAGGTGGCGAACTTGGCTTAAGGAGCATTTATGTAAAGAATGAAGGAGAGAATCCTACAGGTTCATTTAAGGATAGAGGCATGACTGTGGGCGTTACCAAAGCTTTAGAATTAGGTATAAAACGCGTTGCATGTGCCTCAACAGGTAACACCTCAGCTTCACTGGCTGCTTATGCTGCTAGAGCGGGACTAGAATGCGTAGTTTTAATACCCTCCGGTAAGGTTGCTTTCGGAAAGCTTATTCAGGCAATAATTTATGGTGCCCGAGTAATTCAGGTGAGGGGGAACTTTGATGATGCATTGAAAATTATTGAGAAACTTTGCTCAACATACTCAATCTATTTGCTGAATTCCTTAAATCCATTCAGGCTTGAGGGACAGAAAACTATTGCTTTTGAAATTTGGGATCAGCTGGGACGAAGGGTTCCGGATAAAATTATTGTGCCTGTTGGAAACGCTGGGAACATAAGCGCAATATGGAAGGGATTTAAGGAATTATACTCTATAGGCCTAATAAGCAAGTTGCCTGAAATGATCGGAATACAGGCTGAAGGAGCTGCTCCAATAGCTGAAGCTCTCAAGAAGGGAACAGAGAAAGTAAGATTCGTAGAGAAACCTGAAACGGTTGCAACGGCAATAAGAATCGGCTCACCGGTGAACTGGAAGAAAGCTGTTAAGGCTATAAGAGAGTCTGGAGGCTTAGCTGAAACAGTTTCTGACATGGAAATTCTTGAAGCCCAAAGACTATTAGCTCAACGTGAAGGCATATTTGTTGAACCGGCGAGCGCAGCATCAATCGCCGGTCTAATAAAGCTTACTAGGAGGGGATTGATAGAACGGGATGAAGAGGTGGTGTGTATAGCGACGGGGCATGGACTGAAGGATCCAGATGTAGTTTTGAAGCAGTTTCCAAAGCCGGTTGAAGTGGAGGCAAGCATAGAGTCCGTTGCAGAGATGATTTTAACTCATAACTTGAAGGCTGACCGCGTTGTTTCTGCAAAAATGCAGCTTTAAGTCAATCGATTAGCTAAACAGCTGATTCTTAGTTTTTGATTCTCATATTTCTCTTTAGAACTGTAATTAAGTCATTTAGAACTGCTGAAACAGTTTCTTTTCCAGCTCCATAGCCGACCAGCGTTATTTCCTTCGCCAAGTCTGTTTCTATATGTATTGCGTTTAATGTTCCATGGACGCATAATGGATGATTGATTGGAACAAGTTTCGGTGCAACTTCAAGTCTCTTATCGATTGTGCCTATGAGCTTTATTGCATAATTTGATTTTTTAGCTAGACTTATGGCTTCCTGTGTTATTCCGCGTATACCGACTCTCTCAACGTCCTCAAACTTTGCTTCACGCCCCATTAGAGCATTCGCTAAAATAACAATTTTGCACGCTGCATCTATACCATCAACGTCATAAGATGGATCCCTTTCAGTTAAGCCTCTTTCTTGGGCCTCTTTTAGGGCGATTTCAAAACTTGTTTCCTCAAAAAACATTTTGGAGAGAATATAGTTTGTTGTGCCATTCAATATTCCAGCCAACCTAATTATCTTATCACCCCGCAAACATTCTCTAACCAAAGAGAAAATGGGGATTGCTCCGGCAACCGTCCCTTCATATAATAGACTGCAACCATTCTTTTCAGCTAGGTTTGTTAGCTCTCTGAACGCTAAGACAAGCGGCCCCTTATTGGGGGTGACTACATGTATGCCTCTGCTCAGCGCCCGCCTAATATGCGTTAAGCCGGGCTCACCATCTTTTATATTTGTTGGTGTTGCCTCAACGATTACGTCACATAGGTTCTCATCGATCAGCTTGAGGGCTGATTCTCCACTCTTATAACTCTGATACTCTGATAGTTTGCTTATACTACTTAGTTTCTCGAGGTTAACGCCGTTGTCATTATAGATGTAGCCTTTGCTATCTGCAACTCCAACAATCTTGAAATCCTTATCTATCTCTTTTAGAGTGGACATTTTATCTCTTAAAACTTTAGCGAACTCTTTGCCTATAAAACCGAAACCAATCAATATTAACCTCATATTCATCATCCACGCACATTGCTCTAATGTTTGATCATATTGGCGAAATTAGTATCGCATTCTGCTCTTTGGATAACCTTCTTAGCTCCTCCATAACTTCATCAGCTCTGTCAGCTGGAAACTCAATATCCAATTTAACTGAAACCTCATTTAGCTTTGGCGTTGAGGCCTCAACGCCTATTATCCGCACATCTCTAATGTTTGATTCAATAACCCTTTTGAGGTCTACTCCACCTATCAGGATAAATGTTAGCCTAACTTTCTCAACAACTTCCTCAGACTTTATTATGGCAATGCCTAGACTCCTTAGGTCATTTATTGCGCTTCTAAAGTTTTGGCGTGATGGGAAATCAACAACAAGGCTTACGGGAACATAACCCTCAACAGGCTTATCCCTTTCATGAATGATAGATATTATGTTTCCACCGTTCTTCGCTATTGGCTCTAAAGCCCTAAGGAGCTGACCGGGCTTATCTGCAAGTGCAAGTGTCAGATCAAACTTCAAACTTTAAATTCCTCCTTCTCTTAAGCGGAGAACCTAAGAACCTAATGATGGTTTCTTAAATGTTCCACCTCTATCAGCTGACTGCACAAAATACCAGTATCTCCTCAAATAGCCTCTAAACACTTTAGGCGGCTTAGGTTTCCATGATGATAAGCGTTGATTAATCTCTTCATCGCTCAATTCAACATCTAATCGTCTAGCCGGTATGTTAATGCTTATTGTATCACCGTCCTTTAACGCTGCTATTGGGCCTCCCTCAGCTGCTTCCGGCGAAACATGCCCTATACATGGCCCCCTAGTTGCACCGGAGAATCTGCCATCAGTTATTAGAGCAACTGACTCGCTTAGTCCCATGCCGGCTATAGCCGCCGTTGGCGACAGCATTTCCCGCATTCCAGGACCACCTTTGGGTCCCTCATATCGTATAATTATTACGTCGCCGCTGTTAATCTCCTTATTTAGAATAGCCTTCATAGCTTCTTCCTCAGAATCAAATACTCTGGCAGGTCCTTTATGGACAAGCATCTTAGGTGAGATTGCTGTAATCTTGGTTACGGCGCCTTTAGGCGCGAGGTTTCCGAACAAAATGGCTATGCCGCCCTCCTTATGTATGGGATTACTTAAGGGTCTAATGACTTCTTGATTATAGACAATGGCTTCTTTGATGTTTTCGCCGACCGTTCTTCCGGTTACGGTTAGGGCATTTAAGTGCAATCTATCACGTAGCACATTCATGACTGCGGGGATCCCCCCAGCTGCATCAAGCTCCTCCAAATCATGTGGCCCACTTGGGCGCATGTCGCATATATGGGGAACTCTCCTCGCAATCTCATCGAATACTTCAAGCGGTAAGGACACATTTGCTTCTTCAGCTATTGCTTTTAGGTGTAGAACCGCGTTTGTTGATCCGCCTAAAGCCATATCAATGGTTATAGCGTTCTCAAAGGCGTCTCGGGTTAAAATGTCAGATGGCTTCAGGTTCTCTCTAACCATTTCAACTATTCTTTCACCGCTCTTTTTGGCTATTCGCAGCTTCTTTGAGGAGACTGCCAGCGCTGTTGCGCAACCTGGAAGTGAAAGTCCTATGGATTCGGCTATGCAGGCCATCGTGTTAGCTGTGTACATGCCGTTGCATGATCCGCATCCTGGAAAAGCGTAGTCCTCAAGAGCTTTCAACTCTTCCAAGCTGATTTTGCCAGCTGAATACTCGCCTATAGCCTCAAAGATCGATGTTACATCAACACGCCTATTCCCATATCGGCCAGAGAGCATTGGGCCGCCAGTTACAATTATAGATGGAATGTTAAGTCTAGCGGCAGCCATCATCATTCCCGGCGTTATTTTATCGCAGTTAGTTACTAGAACTAAACCGTCAAACCTGTATGCTTGAGCCATAACTTCTATTGAGTCTGCGATGAGCTCTCTTGAGGGAAGCGAGTAATGCATGCCCTCGTGACCCATGGCTAAGCCATCGCATAT
>CAZWWD010000048.1:0-8776 GCA_964637155.1 uncultured Candidatus Bathyarchaeia archaeon | reverse complement strand
AAAAAACTATTATTTTTCAAAAATAAGATTTTTTCTTTCTTCTTGTTTTTTAATTCTTAACCGAATAATTTATAACTTGTGAAGTGATAAATTGTTAATTAAGTTAATTGGGTGAAGTTTCTATTGCCCATAAGAAGGATGAAAGTAGAAGTTTACGATGAGTCTGGAAATCGTTATGTAATAAGCTTTGAGGGTAGAGTTACCCGAGATAAGGCCTTAAAAATTCTTGATATAGTTGAATTGCTTGGGGGTATGCCTGTAGGAGAGCCTATTCAATATCCACAGGATGTCTCAAAGATTGAAAAGGTTCTTTTAGTTGTGAAAAAGAATTTTCCTATAGCATGGTTTTCAGCTAGGGAAGTTCAGGAAGCATATGAACGGGAAACTGGTGAACCTATAAGTCTAAGTGCAGTTTCCACATATCTTTCAAGACTCGCTAACAAGGGCATCCTGATAAGAATTAAGAAGGCCAATCGTGTGTCATTTAGACTTGCATCTGAGGAAGTGAAAGAGCTCGTAAGATCTTTCTAGAATAATTACTTTTGCATTTCTTCTTTTCTTAGAATTTCCTCCATCTTTTTATTCAAGCGATAGACATATGGAATTTTATCGTCTTTTCTATCTACATATCCACGCATATACAAACTTTTCATTAGGCGCGCCGTATGCTCCCTCGTTAAATTAATTCTACTTCTTATTTCAGGAACCGTTTTTTCACCTTCCTCCGCTAGAATTCTTAAAACCCTCAATTCAGTTTTGGTAAGAGAGGCTAACACTTCATCTCTCCCCACAATTATAGGAGAGCTTCTTCCCGAAACCTCAGTTCTCTCTTTAGGCCTAAATCTCTCTACATTAAATCTTTCGATTTCATCTAATCTTTTTAGGATCTCATTGTATTTAGCAGTTAATTCGTCGATTTTACTCTTTAAGCTTTCGTAGTTAGCTGAAACGGCTTCCTTGTAATCTTTTAGTTCCCTTATTTTACCTTTAACATCATTTATTATTGCTTCTATCTCATCTAACCTTTTGTTTCTTTCAGCAGAAATTAGTTCATATTTTTTATTAATTTCTTGAATTTTTTCATCCTGCTTCTGAAGATCCCTATTAAAGCTCAAAATTATGTCGTCGATTACATTTTTTGCTCTTTTATATTCGAGAGAGCTGTCTCTTAACCGCTTAAAGTAGATGAATAGAGATACGGAAGTAACGCTGAAAAGAGCGGCGTAAATGGCAATTAAAATTAAATCCTCCATGATATCACCCTTTTGTGATGTCACATATCACGTGACCTATCGACATCACATTATAATCACAATAAATGCTTAAAAATATTTTCATCTTTTCCAGAAAGAAATCCTTTAGAGTCTTTATTTTTTAGGATTTTTAAGCAGATTTTTGGTATGATTTGTTAGATGTTACGTGATGTCATATCATGTGATTTGTGATGTCACATGTCACGGATTGCCGGACATAGCTCTAGGCCTAGAAAGAGCCAATAATCCTTTTTCTATCTCTTCTTGGAGGGTTCTTATTATTCTGACTTGTTCTCTACTTATTTTTCCACTTTCCCAAAGCTCCCGATATTTTTCGCTGTAGGCCTTTATTTTATTTGATATCTCTATGTACGGATTTAGACGTGGATCCTCAAAAATGCCCAAGTATCCTAGAAGAATAACCGTATAAATGGATTTAATTATGTTCCTCCTCGCCTGTGCTAAAGTTCTGTTGAAGGATCCTCGGCTTACACCAGATTTTATAAGCCTCAACTTTGCTTTGTCTTCATATACTATTTTTCTATCGCTTATTTTTTCGGCTAAAATGTCTATCAGAAATGTTTCTGCTTGTACTTTGGTTAAATTGCTATTTTTAAGCAGTATTTTAAAAATTGGGTCTTTATTTAGGCTTATTAGCCACTTTTGAACTTCTTCTTTTATGGTTGGATCTTTCAGGTGTAATTACCCCCTTAATTGAATACAACTTTGTATACAACAATTATTTAAAACTTTATATTTTCTTCTGTGATTTCGTGATGTATTGTGATGTGGACAACTGTGATGAGAATGTAATAGTGATGTGATATCTTCAAAATCACATGATCCCAAAGATTTTTATCCTAAACTTTTAAGAGCATTAATTAACTACTCTTTACTTTAGTATGCTGGGTCTAACATGGGGAGAAGACGAAGAAAAGTAATAAAGATCCCAAAAAAGAAGCTACCTAAAGTCTTCCTATGTCCGAAATGTAGCCAACAGTCTATTAGGGTTAAGATAATAGAAGAAAATGAAAATTGGAAAAGGGCGGTAGTTCAATGCGGTAACGTGAATTGCGGCTACAAAAAAGAGATGCAGGTCAAACCGTTCTTTAAAGAAATAGATATTTACTGTCAGTTTATAGACGAATTTTATGGCTCCTAATTCAGAAGGGTACTAAAATGATTGGCAAAGTTGAAGAATACCTCATAAGAAAAATTCAGGATGAAGGAGCGATACATATAACACTCATCGACCCGGAAAAAGTTACCCTTGAATCTGCAATATTTACATCAAGCGAAAGCGAATCCTGCGGTTCCTCAGCAATAATGATCGGTGGTACAACCTTAGCCTCCTCAAGCCTCCTAGATAATATTACTAAAGCTGTTAGAAGCTCAGTTAAGATTCCAGTAATACTATTCCCAAACAATATAACTGGCATAAGTGAGCATGCAGATGCAATATGGTTCATGTCTCTACTAAATTCAGCTGATCCATACTTTATAGCCGGCGCACAGGTTCTTGCAGCACCACTAATTAAAAAGCTAGGTTTAGAAGCAATTCCACTAGGATACATCATAGTTGGTGAAGGTGGATCAGCTGGAGTCATCGGAAAAGCTTGGCCAATCCCATATAATAAGCCTGAATTAGCGGTTGCTCATGCATTAGCCGCCCAATTTCTCGGTATGAGATTTGTTTATTTAGAGGCTGGATCAGGTGTGAATCAGCCTGTTCCAGTAAAGATGATTAGGATGGTTAGAGAAGCTGTAGATACCGTTCTAATTGTGGGTGGGGGCATAAAAACTAGAGATCAAGCTGAAAGAGCTGTGAAAGCTGGTGCTGATATAATTGTTACGGGTACGGTTATTGAAGATAGTAGGGGGGAAGAAGTTAAAAGTAAACTAGTTGAAATTATAGAAGGAGTAAGGGAGGGAGCTAGAAGCAAGCTTAAGGAGAGAAGGAGATGAAAATATCTTGACGGCGTTTGAACAATATTTTAAGTCGCTTAAGAAAATTTTGGGGAAGGATGACCTATACGATATATGGCCGGATTTTGAGCCTGAGTATGATGAGCGGGAATATGCTTGGACTAATTTAAGAGGTTTAGGGGAATCTCTACTGCTTAATTGCGGTCAATGCGATGGTCCTTCCGACATGAGGCATGAGAGATGTAGGGCATGTGTTGAAAGGAGGAAGGAGATAGCTCGAAGAACCTATGAGCGGATTATGGGTAGACCGATAGAGAAATGGAACGCTGTAATTTTATGTCGAATCCATATTGAATAGTGTCAGTCAAGATGGAAGTAACTAATAATATTAACGGTAAGATAAGTAAAGAGTATAGAGAATATTTCTCTCGTTTAGCTGAATCTTTAGAGGAAATTTATGAAATTGCGAAAAAAGCTAGGGCGAAAAAATTAGACCCTAAACCTTATCCGGAAATAGAGATGGCAAACGACTTAGCCAGTCTAGTTGAAGGCTTCATCGGATTATCAGGGATCGCTAAAAGAATAAGAGAGCTTTCTAAAAGTATGTCCAGAGAGAAAATTGCCTTTAAAATAGCTGAAGAAATAGTTTATGGAAAATTTGGGCACTTAAACGAGGAGAAAGCCGCAGACCTAGCAATTAGAACAGCCCTAGCAATCCTAACTGAAGGCGTTACAGCGGCAGTTTACTCTGAAGGTATAGCAAAGGTAGCAATAAAGACGAATATGGATGGATCTAAATATCTTGCAATATACCTAGCTGGGCCAATCCGCTCAGCTGGCGGAACAGAAACAGCCCTAACACCGGTAATCGCCGATTTTGTCCGCCGCCTACTAAAATTAGACAGATATAAGCCTACTAGGGAAGAAATAGAGAGGTTCATTGAGGAGCTAAGGCTTTATGAACGTGAGGTCGGAAGATTCCAATATAGTGTCTCAGATGAGCAATTAAGATTAGCCTTAGAGCATCTGCCAGTTGAGGTTACCGGCACCCCATCTGATCCAGTTGAAGTTTCATCCTACCGAAATCTGCCGCGTGTTGAAACCAACCGAGTGCGCGGTGGGGCGCTGAGGGTTGTAAATGATGGAATTGTGGGGAGAGCGGCAAAAGTTTTAGCTGTGGTTGAAGATATAGGTATCCAAGGCTGGGAGTGGCTTAAGGAGATTAAGGAGATTGCGAAAAGGAAATCTTCCTCAGGTTTCATGGAGGAGGTTCCGGCTGGAAGGCCTATTCTATGCTTTCCATCCAGGAAGGGTGGTTTTAGACTTCGCTATGGTAGGTCAAGAAATACTGGATTAGCCGCAGTTGGACTTCACCCGCTGACAATGATAACTCTGCGTAATTTCCTAGCTGGCGGCACACAGCTTAAGATTGAAACTCCGGGGAAATCTGGCATAGTTATGCCCGTGGACTATATTGAGCCGCCTATAGTTAAATTAAGGGATGGATCGGTTGTTAAAGTCTCATATGAAAACATTAACCTAGTTGAAAAAGAAACTGAAAAGATCCTGTTTTTAGGCGACATCCTTGTAAGCTTTGGCGACTTCCTCTATAACAATAAGGCTCTTCTACCATCCGGATATGTTGAGGAGTTCTGGCGTGAAGACCTTAGAAAGGTGATTCTTGAAGACTTTGATGGAGATTTTGAGAGGGCGGCTTTAAGCGCGGGGGTTCCAGCAGAATCTTTAAAGTCTTATTTGGATGATCCATTCAATAATAGGCCTAGCGTCCAGGAAGCTATAGCATTAAGTAGGTCGCTTGGTGTTCCGCTGCATCCATCCTACATATACTTCTGGTCTAATATTTCGGTTGAAGCCCTTAAGAAACTGCGGGAATGGCTGCTAAATTCTAAAATGGTTGTTGAAGGAGGGTTAATAACTAGGATAGTAGGCGCTTTTGATGGGGAGATTAAAGAATATCTTGAGGAGATATGTATTCCACATAAGCCAGTCGAAGATTGTATCCTTATAGAGAATTCTGATGCACATGCATTCGCCATTACTCTTGGAGCAGATAATCCTGAAAGAGAATTGCTTGAAAACCTTTCAACCCTAGAAAACCTGTCTAAGCTCAGCGGCTTAATCATTAAGGATAAAGCCCCATCATTTATAGGTGCTAGGGTAGGCCGCCCTGAAAAGGCTAAGAAACGTGAGATGAAGCCTCCCGTTCAAGTTCTTTTTCCGGTTGGTTTAAGCGGCGGCGCCCAGAGGGATCTAATGAAGGCCTACAAGAAAGGGGTCATTAGAGTCGAAATGGTTAGTCGGATCTGCCCAAAATGTCAAACAGTAACGTTTAAAGGTGTATGCCCATCATGCGGAATAGAGACGGCTTTAAGGTTTATTTGTCCAAGATGTGGTAGAGAAGTGAACAAGGAAGAGTGTCCCGTTTGTAAAATTAAAACTAAAAACTTCTGCATTCAAACAATCTCCATAAAGGATCTAATTGATGAAGCGTGCCGCAAAATAGGTTTTACTCCCCAGCATGTTAAGGGCGTTAAGGGATTAACAAATAAGACCCGCACCCCTGAGCCGATTGAAAAGGGAATCTTAAGGGCTAAGTATAATCTTTCTGTCTATAAAGATGGCACCATAAGGTTTGATGCAACCAATGCGCCTTTAACCCACTTCAAACCATCCGAGATAGGGGTCTCAGTTGAGAAACTTAAGGAGCTAGGCTACACTCACGATTACCTGGGCAATCCCCTAGAGAGTCCGGAGCAAATATGCGAGCTCAAAATCCAAGACGTTATAATTCCATGGAAGAGCGTTGAGTATCTAATAGCCGCCGCAAAATTTGTGGATGAGCTCCTCCAGAAATTTTATGGACTTGAACCATTCTACAAGATTAGTCAACCCCAGGATTTAGTAGGCAAGCTTATAGTAGGCCTAGCGCCACACACATGCGCCGGCGTTCTAGGTAGGATAATAGGCTTCACAAAACTTAATGTTTGTTTTGCCCATCCATTCTGGCATTCGGCTAAAAGAAGGGACTGCGACGGCGATGAGGACAGTATTATGCTTGCTTTAGACGCTTTTCTGAACTTTTCAAGGGAATATCTTCCGGATCAAATCGGTGGAATAATGGATTCCCCGCTCTTTATTATTCGCACATTAGTTCCCGAGGAAGTTCAAAGACAGGCGCATGAATTCGATGTTTCAGACAAGTATCCCCTAGCTTTCTACGGGGAAACGTTGAGAGGTAGACCAGCTAGGGAATTAATTGATTTAATTGATATTGTTAAGCATAGATTTAACACTGAGGCGCGTCTTCAAGGCTTCATGTTCACGGTGCCAACCTCAAATATTGAGGCTGGAAACCGAGAGAGCATATATAAAACCTTGAAGCGTATGAGTGATAAGCTAAATGCTCAATTAGACCTAGCGGAAAAAATCAAGGCTGTTGATGCGCATATTGTTGCGGAAATAGTTCTAAATACACATTTTATCCGCGACATCTCCGGAAATCTCAGGGCCTTCGCAACCCAGAGCTTCAGATGCAAGAAATGTAATAGACGCTTCAGGAGGGTTCCGCTTAAAGGAATATGTCCAGAATGCGGAGGCGAACTAACTTTAACGGTTCATAGGGGTGGTATAGAAAAGTATTTGGAAGATGCTTGGCATCTCGTCAAAAAATACGGCATGTCAGAGTATTATGCTCAACGTTTAGCTTTAATCGAGAAAGAAATAGACTCACTATTCGAAAGCGGAAAAAGCATAAAGCAATCTAACCTGGCAGATTTCCTAAGTAATTCCTAAAAAGACTTTAAAATCATTTTCTTCTTAAGCTATTTTGGGTATTTGAAATGTTTAAGGAGGGTTACCATCCTAAAGCCTTCCTAATACATAAGAGAAATGTGAAACGTGGATTAACGGTAAGATCAAAAATTATTACCGCCCTAGAAGAGGAGCCTTTAGATGCAAAGAGTCTTGCTGAGAAGGTGGGTGTTAGCTACTCATCAGTGTTACATCATTTACATCTGCTGGAGGCTGAGAAAACCGCTGTAAAACATCCTAAAACGCGTTTATGGAAGCTGACTGGTGCGGGGCAGCAGAGATTAATTGATAAAATTAGGGTTATTATGTGAAAATTATACTTGCTCTATTTCCCCCTTTAATGCTCTCACAAGTATGGGTGCAACTGAGACTTTTGCATAGTCGTTTACAACGCTGTCTGTTCCCACAATCTCCTTTACGCCGCTTTCTCTTATGATTTTAATGGAATCCCCTAAAAGTAATGCATGTGAAACCCCAACAAAGATTCTTTCAGCCCCTTGATCCTTAAGTATTTTTGCGGCGTTCGCTATTGTTCTGCCCGTGCTTATTATGTCATCTATTATTATGGCGTCTCTTCCCTTAACATTTAAGTCCTTTGCATATGTAATTATTTCGCCAGTATATCGGTCTCTCTTCTTTTCTAGGGAATCCCAGTCAGTATTAAGGACTTTGGCAGCGTGCTTAGCTCTTCTTATGGCTAGCTCCTCTTCGTCAGGTGAAATAACAAGCGGATTCTCCAAACCCTTTTTAACGAAGTATCTCGCTAATTCCCCAGAGGCTGTGAGATTGTAAATTGGAATATTATACATTTTTAGAACATTTTCATTATGTACATCAATTGTGTAGACGGCGTCCGCGCCTAGCTTCTCAAGAACCTCAGCTACCATGGCTGCGCTTAAGCACTCGCCTTCCAAGTATCGTTCGTCCTGCCGGCTGTAAGCAAGATAAGGCGCGAAAACTCTTATTGTTTCTGCGCCTAGATCCCTAGCGGTATGAAGGATTATGAAGAGTTCCATGGCGTGAGCGTCTTGGGGCGGATATAAGCTCTGCACGATCAGTAGGTTTTCCCCTGAAATGTCCTCCTCAAATTTAAAGTAAAATTCTCCGTCTGGAAAACGTTTAGTTCTGACCTTTACTAATGGAGCATTTAAAATTTCACTTATCTTTTGAGCTAGGGTTAGGGAGCTGGGTCCACCTACGATCTTCAATTCTTCTCCTCCAAAGGAACAATGAAAAATCTATCGTTAGTAAAGATAAATTCTTCGCTTTTATGAAAGGTGCTTTATAAAGGTAAGTCCAAGACTCGCTAACTATTTAATGTTCCCTTTCTCTTAATTATTCATGGCATACGCTATTTGTTTTCCTCTCGCATTAACCAGATAAGAGGTTGATGTCTGGTGAAAGCTTACACCATAGGATATGCGGAAAGAGAAATCTCCGACTTCATAAACATCTTGAAAGAGCATAATGTTACGGTTTTAGTTGATATTAGACGCTTTCCAAAAAGCAAGTATCCCGCATTTGAGAAAGAAAATCTGAAAAGCATACTGGAAAAGAATGGGTTAAAATATGTTTTTCTAGGTGAAAGTCTAGGCGGATTTGTTAAGGGCGGCTATGAAAAATATATGAAAACTCAAAAATTTAGGGACGGCTTTAAAGTTCTCCTCGACCTAATAGAAAAAGAAACAGTTATGCTAATGTGTAGAGAGAAAAAAGCCAAATACTGTCATAGGCGCTTTATAGCTAATCTCCTAGAGAAACTCGGC
>CAZWWD010000047.1:0-9104 GCA_964637155.1 uncultured Candidatus Bathyarchaeia archaeon | reverse complement strand
ATACTTCATCTGAGAAGACCCAGAGGTTATCATATTGCTTAACGATTTCAGCTATCCGCTCCAACGTTTTCTTATCTAAGATTCCTCCAGTTGGATTATGGGGAGAGTTCAGTATGAGCAGCCTAGTTTTTTCATTAATTATTTTTTCTAGGTAGTCAACGTCTATGCTGAAGCCTTTGCTCTCAAGCAATGGTATTGGAACCGGAACAGCTCCATAAGCCCTTATTAAAGATTCATAAATTGGGAAACCCGGATTGGGGTAAACCACCTCATGTCCTTTGCCGTAGTCCGTCACCGACAGTATCGTATAACCTATGAATGGTTTAGCTCCGCATGCCACTACAACCCATTCAGGCTTAACATCGATTCCCCTAGTTTCGGAAAAGTATTCGGCAACAGCCTCCCTAAGCTCCGGTATGCCAGGGGAAGGCGTATATCCAGTTTTGCCTTCTTTTATTGCTTTTATCGCTCCTTCCTTTATATATTCCGGGGTATCGAAGTCTGGCTGCCCAATACAGAAGTTCATTATGCTATTACCATTTTGAACTAGCTCATTGACCTCCTTGAGAACTACAAAGGCAGTTTCGGTTCCTAGGTTTCTGGTTCTATCAGATATCTTCAACATATTTATACCTCTATTCACATTTTTTGGGAACTCAGTATTATTTTGGCGATCCCCTATTGTATCAGAGGAACTTATTCAAAAACTTTTCTGTTACATGCACTAAAATTATTAAAGAACTTGCCAAATAAGATAATTGACGCGTGAAAAACCATGTTTAAAGCTGAATATAAGGTTGAAGGCGGTAAGCTCATTAAGGTTCAGCTTGAAAAAAAGGATGGTAAAATAGACTTCATAAAGATCACTGGCGACTTCTTTATGCATCCGGAAGAACTCATTGAAGACCTCGAAAAAACTCTTATTGGATGCCCCCTCGATGAAACTAAAATAACCAAAGCTATAAAAGATTTTATTAAGAGAAATGGGGTAAGCCTTCTCGGCGTAGCCCCCGAGGACTTCGCTAAATGCATAATTAAGGCTGGTGGCGGTGATGGTTGAAAAGTGGCGGTTGCTTGACACCGGTCTTAGAGACGCTTTTTATAATATGGCTTTAGATGAAGCCATAGCTATAGCTAGATCCAAGAAGCTTGTTCCGAATACTCTGCGCTTCTTTAGATGGGAGCCCTCAGCGGTTTCGATAGGATACTTCCAAAGCATGGAGGAAGAAGTGGACATAGAAGCTTGTAATAGATTAGGTATCGATTATGTTAGGAGGAGAACAGGTGGAGGAGCAGTATATCATGATCGAGACGGTGAATTAACCTACAGCCTAATAGTAAATGAGGACCACCCATTGATTTCACGAGATTTCCAAAAAACCTATGAAACCTTATGTTCAGGGATAGTTAGAGGGTTAAGAGTTCTAGGGGTGCCAGCCGAATTTAAGCCTATAAACGATATAATTGTGGATGGAAAAAAGATATCTGGAAATGCTCAAACAAGAAGTATGAATGTTGTGCATCAACATGGCACAATACTACGCGATGTAGATCCAACTCTAATGTTCACGGTGCTCAAAGTTCCAAGTGAAAAAATCCGAGATAAGATGATAAAGTCCGTTAAGGAAAGAGTTACATCAGTAAAGAATTACCTGAAGAGGGAAGTTAGATTCGAAGAGCTCAAAAATGCGCTAATAAGAGGCTTTGAAGAGACTTTTAATATTAAATTAGTACCCGGGGAAGTAACGGATTTCGAAGAGCGGACCGCTATAAAACTTAAGATGGAAAAATACTCTACAAGGGAATGGAACTTCAAAAGATAAAAACCTAAGAAACGTTAATTCGCTTTCCACACGCCGCTATTAACTTAGAATCGTAAGATGTTTCAAAGATTAGAACAACTGTTCTAAAGTCTAGTATTAAGAGCGGCAAAATTCCATATTATTATGGTGATTTAATGCCCAATAACGCATCTAAATCTAAAATTAGAATAAATGTAACCGCAGTGCTTTCAGCGATTTTCTTGGCCGAAATATTACTATTAGCGTTTTTAGGTATGAGAGGAGAATTCTGGCAAAATAATTCAGGTATAAATTCACAATCCTCGGCGAGCGCCATTTTAATGAAGTTCTCCTCCTACAAAGAGATCATAGAATTTCTTAACAGAAGCAGGAGCTACCCGCGGTTCTATTGGGCGGACGGAGTCTCTTCTCCCTTGTTCGCCGCCATAGAAGCCAAATCCTCAACCAATACACTGAGCATTAGATTTTCAAAAACTAACATTCAAGTTGAGGGAGTTGATGAAGCTGATATTGTGAAGACGGATGGAGAATGCATATATTTAGCCTCTGAGAGCAAGGTTCTTATCGTTAGGGCTTATCCGCCTGAGACAGCTGAAGTGTCGGCTGAAATCCAAGTAAATGGCACAATTTCAGGCTTATTCATAAACGCTAAAAAATTAATCGTGATATCTGTTAGCCGGATTCAATTATACTACGTAGAGACAGCTAAAAATAATTCAGGAAATTATGAGAGACAAAGATTAGCTGGACCTTGGACAAACGTTGCCATATATGATGTAGAGAACTCAGAAGCTCCAATTTTAGTTAGAAATGTTACTATAAGTGGAGCGTACTTTAATTCTAGGATGATCGGCAACTATGTTTACGTTTTAACGTCTTTCCCAGCATACTCAAGCGAAAGCGATCAGAATATTGTTCTACCAGAAATAATCGACGATGGACTAGCTCTAAGGGTTGACCCAACTTCAATTTACTACTCAAATACCTCAGATTACTCTCACTCCTTTACGGTTATAGCTGCCATTAATGTTCAAGACCTCAACGAACCTGTTAGCTATGAAACCTTCTTGTTAGGTTATAGTAGTTGCATCTACGTTTCCCTAAACAACATCTATATAGCAGTACCTAAATATGCTGAAACCGGCGAAATCACAGAAATTCATAGAATCCATATTGAAGGCGGCTTAATAAAGTATGAAGCAAGCGGCGCGGTTTCAGGCTTAATCCTAAACCAATTCTCAATGGACGAATACAACAGCTATTTTAGGATAGCTACAACAAGTCGGCCAGCATTTATAGTCGGCTTTAAAACTACTACGAATGCTTCGCCAAAAAATAGCATTTATAGTAACGTTTACATTCTAGATGAAAATCTGTCAATTGTCGGCGGTATTGAGGGGCTAGCTCCAGGCGAACAAATGCACTCGGCGAGATTTATGGGTGATCGTTGCTACCTAGTTACATTCAAAAAAGTTGACCCCCTATTTGTTATAAGCCTTGAAGATCCAACTGAACCAAGGATTCTCGGTAAGCTTAAGATACCTGGATACTCGGATTATTTGCATCCATACGACGAGGAACATTTGATCGGCATAGGCAAATGGACTGTAGAAGCTGAGGAGGGAGACTTTGCATGGTATCAGGGAGTGAAGATATCACTCTTCGATGTAAGCGACGTCGAGCATCCAAAGGAAATAGACAGCTACGTAATAGGTGATAGAGGAACAGATTCGCCAGTACTACGGGATCATAAAGCTCTGCTCTTTGATAAAGATCTTAATCTTCTTGCAATACCGGTTTTAGTGGCTGAAATAGATGAATCTAAATATCCAAAGGGCGTTCCACCTAATGCTTATGGCGATTATGTCTGGCAGGGGCTATACGTTTTCAATATAACCGAGAGTAGCATAGAATTTAGAGGTGGAATAACTCACATAGAGGATCAAGCCGCCTTCCTTAAGAGTGGATATTGGTTCTATTCAGAATACGCGGTTAAACGAGCGCTTTACATCAATAATGTACTTTACACGATTTCGGATAAAATGATAAAAATGAACGATTTAGTAAGCCTCGAAGAAATAGGCAGCTTAATGCTTCCATAAAAATGAGAATGGAGAACCATTAAAAAGTTGCATCCAGCATATCATAGCGATCTCCCTTTAATCTTTGATTTGCCTTTTTTATTTTTGTTTTCTTAAACTATTGATTATCTCCATTATTTTTTCAACCATTACTTCAGGCGGCGTCATTAGATCATTACAGTAAACATCTCTAAGAAGACCCTTTTTCCGATAATACTCTATTAAGGGCGCAGTGTTCCTTCTATAGACTTTTAGGCGCTCCCGTATAACTTCCGGCTTATCATCCTCTCTTTGATAGAGCTCACCGCCACACACATCGCAAACACCGTTGACTTTTGGCTTTAGTGTGAGCCTATTATATATTGCGCCGCATCGCTTACATACAAGCCTATTAGACAAACGTTGGACAATTATTTCGTCCGGCACATTCAAATTTATAACTAAGTCTATTTTGGATATTTCCTCAAGAGCTTCCGCCTGCCGTAGGGTTCTTGGAAAACCATCAAGTATAAAGCCTTTCTGCGCGTCGGGTTTTCTCAATCTTTCAGCTAGAAGGTTGATAATTATTTCGTCCGGCACAAGCTCGCCTTTATCGCTATATTCCTTAATCTTCTTACCTAGCTCTGTCTGCGCCTTTATCTCCTCTCTAACCATATCGCCAGTAGATATGTGCGGTACTCCAAGTATTTTAGTAAGCCTAGAGGCGTAGGTTCCTTTCCCCGAACCCGGCGGACCAAGCATCACAATTTTCATTTCAATCACCAATTCCGTGTTATAAGCGAAGATTATTAAAGTTAAATTAAGTTTTCAGATTTCAGGATAAAAATGTTCCTGAAATATTCTTTCAAAAAATAAGAAAAAATGAGGGGGTTTCCAGATAATCATTTAATCATAAACATATAAATACTATTGATGCCTAATTCTCTAAAGATGGGAGATGGCTCGCCGATCTAAGGAAGAGACTCAGAAGATGCTTAAGGCCGTCGTTGTTCTTCTACGCAATACAACATGGAAATGCGGCAAAATTGAACGGCTTGTTATAAAGTATCTCCAAAACCATTTAATAAAGTATGGATCCCCCAAATCCTCGATAAAAGAAATGACTAGACACTTTAACCTTAATGGAAAGCAAAAAAGTGAATTCTTTGATGCATTAAGAAGACTCGAGAGACGGCACATAATAGAGATCAAGGGACTTTGAGCCGCCCCAATTTTTCTTTTTTATTTTATCATTATAACATTTTTAGTTCCATCGGATTCTTATGAAAGCAACATCTTTTAGGAATTAGAATTTTTGAAAGGAATTTAAAAAATTATAAAAGAGGTTGAAAAGAATTGGGAAAGTTAATTTTAGATTCTCAGAGTTTCTTGGAATAATTTCTTTACGGCGGATATTCTTGATTTCTGCGCTAATACATCTTTAGTTATGTATTCTAGGGCTTTCTCTGGGCACCATTCAACGCATTTAGGCTCCCCATCACAAGTATCGCATATAAAGACTACTTTTCTTTCTGGATGAAGCATTACGGCGCCGTAGTCGCATGCTTCGATGCACCATCCGCAGCCGTTGCATTTGTCTTCATCGACAATTATTATGCCGGTTTCCTCAGATTGGGTTAATGCGTCACGCGGGCATGCTGCTACGCAGGGGGCATCTTCGCATAGTCTGCATGTAACTGCCATGTTTATGTGCGAGTCTAACCGGACGACTCTTATGCGAGATTTTAATGGATTGAATGCTTTTTCTTTCTCGAATGAGCATATATACTCGCATACGCCGCATCCTACACATTTCTCGGGGTCGCATGAAACAAATCTTCTGGTGTGTATGTGCGACACAATTATTCCTCCATCACTTGAGTTAAAAATATTAGGTAGGCGCGTTAATTAAAGTTTGTCTTTAACTATGTATGCTAGGTCCTCTAGGTCCAGTTCTTTGAGTTTTTCTAGGGTTGGAACGCCCTCTTTTGTCCATCCGCGGTTCTCATAGTAGTCATCTAGCATAAAATCGAGCTCCTCTTGAGTGATGTAGCTACCCTTTGAGACGGTTTCATCCGGTATGGGCGTGCTCATAACCTTGGGCGGTAGATGATCATCTTTCCTCGTGAAGCCTTCCCTGATATTGTAGAGTCTCGCAAGATTGTTTATTCTTTCGCCTGTTCTTCTGAGCTCCTCAGCTGTCATATCTATTCCAGTTACGAGAGTATAGTATTTAGCTAAGTCCTCAAACCCTTTATAGTAGACGCCCCTAGAGAACTTGCAGACCATCAGCGAATCAATTATTGTGTATAGGTTCTCTATATCAATGACAAGTTTGGATCGACCCTTCTCAAACTTAAATCGATCAACTGTTCCCTTAATATCCAGCGCATATGCACCATGCCTGTTGTGATCGGCGCCGCGGAATGAAACGGCGTAACCAATGGCAGCTGTCTTTAATCCTCTTATGTCGTAGCCTGTCATCTCAAGTCCTTTGATGTGATTGGCAAACTTTTCAGCGCCCTTCCCAATCATTTCAGCGGCTCTTTTGACTCCTTCAGCTAATATGTTACCTATTCCCTCACGTTTACCCATCATTTCAACAAGCTTAATCATTGCCTCAGCATTCCCGAACCTCAGATCTAAGCCGCCAGTATCATCTTTGGTTAGTATGCCATGCTCATAACAGTCCATGGCGAATCCAACAATGTTACCGGCTGATATAGAGTCCATACCGTAATAATTACATAAGTCGATGGCCTTTATCACCGCGTCTAATCGATCTACACCGCAGTTAGGACCAAACGCCCAAAGCGGTTCATACTCAACGCGGGTGACCGTTCCCTTGTATGGTCCTTCAGGCACAACGGCGATATGTTCGCATCGCATTGCACAGGATGAGCAACCAACAATCTTTGTAACAAACCGTTCATTCAAGTATTCACCGCTAACCCTTTCAGCTCCTTCAAAAACAGCGTTAGTGAAGTTTCTTGTCGGTAACGCGCCAAGCGAGTTATGAACTAAAACGTTTTGCGGAGTTCCAAGAGTCCTATATTTAACTGTTGCTGGACCTTTCATTCTTTCATGAAGAACCTTAACAAACTCTAAAAATTCATCAGGTTTCGCTACGGGTACATCTTTTGTTCCTCTAACCGCTATGGCTTTCAAGTTTTTACTGCCCATAACTGCGCCTAAACCGCATCTTCCAGCAGCTCTAGTCTTGTCATTAATTATACACGCGATACGAGCGAGCTTCTCGCCGGCTAAGCCTATGGCTGCAACACGGATATAGTAATCTCCTAACTCTTCCTTTATTATGTCCTCGGTTTCCTGAGGGGATTTACCCCATAAGTGTTTTGCATCCATCATTTGGACGCTGTCATCGTCTATCCAAACATAAACTGGTTTCTCAGCTTTGCCCTCAAAGATAACCGCGTCGTAACCAGCTCTCTTTAACTCTGAGCCGAAGAAGCCGTGAGCTTTAGCTTCTCCAACACCATTGGTCAATGGGGATTTAGCGACAAAAGCATGACCATTACCGCCGGTTGGAGCGATTGTTCCGCTAAAGGGACCCGTTGTAAGAATTAGGGGGTTTTCTGGACTAAGTGGGTCTATTCCCGGCTTGGAGTTATCGATTAATAGACGTATTCCTAAGCCTATGCCGCCAATGTATTTTTTGGCAAATTCTTCCTTTAGGGGTTCAATGCTAGTCTTTCCAGTTGACAGGTTCACTCTTAAAATTCTACCAGCATAACCAAACAATCCTTTTTTCCTCCCTTAAGAGGATTAAAAGAAAAAAAGGTGAAACTTGTATTTATCTATTTTTTGAAAAAGTTTTAGGCTATTTGATTTCCCCTCATAATTCCGGTTTCAGTTTTCACGTCGGGTTTAGCGTGCTTTTTTAACCATCTGGCAACCTCAGCTAGTACCGGATGATCTGAGACATCTAAAACAGGTATTTCTAAGCCTCCAACCCTAATCGACGGGGAATACTTTGGCATTAATGCGAAGTTAACTGAACTCCAGAAGATTCTGCCTTTGAGATAATGGTCCATCAATTCATCGGTATCGGGAGTGAGTGGAAAATAGATGAAGATTAATCCTTCAGCCCACTGTGCCATTACTGGCAGACCGGAATGTATTAGCCGAGCGAACATTTGATCTAAGGCTTTTCTGGAAAATTGAAAGAAATCTAATATGACTATTTCCTTGATGGGTCTATAGATTATTTTTACTTTGCTTTTTTTCTTCGAAGGTTCTTCGCCAACCATGGGTTTAATTACACCCTCAACAGCTAATTTAACATTTATCTCTCAAGATTATGGATGATTTTTGAAGTTAAAACCTATTTTTATATCATTTTTCTTCTACAGCATACTTATAAACATATCTTTGCTGAATAAAAAATGGACGTCTGAAAAGCACTATTTTAAATTGCTAAAGAAAGTTTTGCTGCTCGTTGTTCTCATCGTTCAACGTTATCGCCTTAAATTTAAATTAAAGGATAAAATGGCTTTTTTAGGAAGTCTTTTCAGCTATTTTCGCGTTATTTTATAAGAATAATGTTCGAAGTATTATTCTGGAGAGTACAAGAAATAAATCATGAATGCTCCTTCAAATTAATTTAAAGCTTCTTTCCCAGTAGAGTAGGAGAGATGCTCATGTTGTCAGATTTAACAACCAGTATTAAAGGTTCTACTCACGCTGAAGATTTGAAGTTTCGTTTGGCGACGGTTGAATTACTTCGAACAGCAAAGAGACACTATACTTACAGAGAGCTAGCTGCCAAGACAGATCTTCCTGTGACCGTTTTAAGTAGATATGCTAAGGGGCATGTTCTCCCGAATATTGAGAGAGCTCGTAGACTTTGGGAAGCTCTATCAAAGATTGTTGGGTTAGAGAAGGAGTTTAGACGGCGACTTAAACCTAATAGCGAAGGATACTTTGATAATACGCATCTTATTGGAGACATAATTCTTCTCAGGCAGGCTGCAAACTACGCTATAACAAAATTTGCGGGCAAAAGAATAACGAAGGTTTTGACGGCTGCGGTTGATGGGGTTCCCCTAGCAACTATGGTCGCCAACGCTTTGGGTGTTAATTTGGTTGTCGCTAAGACTACTAAGGAAGTTGGAGTAGCGTCTTTCCTTGAAGAAACATATGTTTTAAACGATTCCGGCTACACTATAACGCTATATGTTCCAAGAGAGCTGATTAAAAAACGCGATAGTGTTCTAATAGT
>CAZWWD010000046.1:0-9142 GCA_964637155.1 uncultured Candidatus Bathyarchaeia archaeon | reverse complement strand
AGAGCTGCTCTAGCTTCTTCTAGGCTCACGTTAGCTTGTTGGGCAACTAAATGAATATCTTCCTCGGGGATTTCAATCTTCCTCTTAATTTTTCTCTCAGATATTCTTCCACCTGATATCTGGAATATTTTCTGTCCCTGAACTTCTAGAACCGCTACTTCAGGTTCCTCGATTACTATTTCTTTATCTGTGGTCTTCAGTATTACTTCGCTTACTTCCAGAGGTTTCATGCTTAAGCCCATGCGTTGCATAAGTCTTCTAGCTTCGCGGGGACTTATTCTACGCATTACCCAACCCCTTTTTTAAATATACAATTATACAGTTTGTTTCTTTCCCTTTTTAATCTTCGCTTCTTCCTCTGCGAACCTTAACCGCTACACCTCTTTTGAAGACTTTCATTTCTATGCCGGATAGTATGGCTCTACCAACCGCTATAACCTCGCCTTTCCCATCTATAACTATTACCTCTTCTCCCGGGCGGATTTCCTCGTCTAGGTTGATTATATGTTTAACAAACACATCGCTTCCCCGCTCAACGAAGGGAACAGCCTCATCGCTTATTTGAACCCATAACCGCTTAGGTTGCATAGCTGCTAGAACCCTTTTTGCGCCTTCTATTGTTAGGGTGAAAAGTCCAGTTAAAGGGTTTAGAGTTGCTAGAAGAGTCCCATTAAAGTAGATGTATTTTATTTTACCGGTTCTTTTTGAGCGTACTATTTCTACTTCTTTGGGAAAAAGCTTCTCGCCTACCCCCCTACCGAACTGGTAGTCGGCTATTTTTCTTATCCGCTCTAAAGCGAATCCTTCGCTGAACATAGCATTCTCTTCCAGAAATTATGGATGTTAAATAAATTATTAAGCTTAGCTCTTAAGATGAAACTGTAAATAACATTAATGTTTAAGTCCATGGATGATAATAGATAAAGCTTGTAGCAATAGCGGGTGCCGTTAGCTTGCAGTGTGAAGTTTGCGGACGTGAAATTGTTGGGAAACCTCATAGAGTGATTATTGAAGGAGCTAAAATGATTACATGTAGTGAATGCGCAAAATTAGGCTCAGATTACTGGATACCTGAACCTGAAATCCTTAAATCAAAGATTCCGGCGAGAAAAGCGTTGAAGCCTACTACTAGAGTCACCGCTTTAAGGAGGAGAAGCAACATTATTTCAATGAATATTGATGAGAATATGGAGATTATTGAGGGTTATGGTCTCATAGTTAAGCGTGCTAGGGAAAATCTAGGTTTAACCCCGGAAGATTTGGGTAAAAAGATTGGAGAGAAGGAATCGGTTATAAAGAAAATTGAGAGCGAAAAAATAGTGCCGGACATAAGGTTGGTAGCTAAACTTGAGCATGCGCTCAGAATAAAACTTTTAACCAAGATTCCCGAGGAGAAAGAAAAAATTCCGATAGTTAAAGAGCCTAACAGAACAGTTACTTTGGGCGAAATAGTTCACTTAAAGGGTGGAAAGAGGAGGAAACGAGGGGACGAGGGCGATAATAGTCTACCGTAGAGACCCATTTGAAGAATCTAACCTAAATGAACTTAAAAGTTTAGCTGAAGCAGCCGGATATGAAGTTGTGGGTTCGATTGAACAGGCTAGGCGTCCACATCCACGCTATCATATAGGGCCTGGGAAAGCTAAAGAGCTAGCGCAGATGGTTAGGGATCTTAAAGCTGAAAGAGTCATTTTTGGCAACGAATTAAAGATTGTTCAAGTTTATAATCTTGCGAAACTAGTAGGCGTCGAAGTAATCGATCGTCTTCAATTAATTCTTGAGATCTTCGTTAGAAGAGCTTCAACGAAAGAAGCTAAACTACAGATTGAGCTAGCTAGATTACAATATGAACTTGCTAATGCTAGGGAAAAGGTTAAGCTTGCGAAGATGGGCGAGCAACCCGGTTTCCACGGCTTAGGAAAATATGAGGCGGATGTTTACTATGAAACTGTAAGAAGACAGGTTCATAAGATTCAGGAGAAACTGAAGGAGATTAGGAGAACTAGAAGACTCCACCGCGACCGCAGAGCTGAATTAGGCTTTCCGACAATTTCGTTAGCTGGATACACAAACTCTGGCAAGAGTACACTATTTAATACGCTTACAAACGAGAATGTTCCAGTAGACTCTAGGGTTTTTACAACCCTTTCGACAACAACAAGAGCCATAAATGTTTTCGGCGAGAAAATGCTAATAACCGACACAGTAGGCTTCATAGATCGGTTGCCTATAACTCTCATAGAGGCATTCCACTCAACTCTGGAGGAAACGATTTTTTCAGACTTAATCCTCTTAGTTGTTGATGTAAGTGAACCGCTTAATAGTATCCTGAGGAAATTATCGGCGTCTCTAGAAACCATATGGGAGATAGGGGCTACGGGGATACCCATAATAGGAGTATTAAATAAAATAGACTTACTATCTTCAAGAGAGTTATACGAAAAAACTATGCGGCTAAAAAAGATTTATAACTTGAGATTCGTTCCAATATCAGCCCTTTACGGGATTAATCTAGATTTACTTAAGGGGGAGATAGCAAATATTTTAGGGAGATATGTAGACTCACTTTTCATTATACCAATTACTGAGGAATCTATGTCGTTTCTCTCTTGGATTTTTGAGAACACAAATGTGCATAAAATCAAGTATAATAGTAGCGGCGACTCATTAAGTGTATATTTTAGTGCTCCACCAAACTTACTAGAGAAAATTAGGAATCGTGTTGAAAGAATGGGTGGAAAATTTGGGAGACTTTAAGCAATGGAAAGTTTTCGTTCTGAGGCTTGGGCATAGACCTGAGAGGGACAAACGGATTACAACGCATGTTTTTTTAGTAGCCAGAGCATTCGGAGCGCACGGCGCTTTTTATAGCGGTCAAAGAGACAAGAAAGTTGAGACAAGCGTTAAGAAGGTTGTGGAGACATGGGGCGGCCCCTTTACTTTAGAGTTCATTAAAGACTGGGTTAAAAAGATAAAACAGTGGCAGAAAGATGGAGGCGAAATAATACATTTAACGATGTATGGTCTACCGCTGAATGAAGTCATTCAGAAAATAAGAGAGTCCAATAAAGATAAGCTCATAATTGTTGGGGGAACAAAGGTTCCAAAAGTGGTTTATGAACTAGCAGATTGGAATGTTTCTGTAACGCTTCAACCACACTCCGAAGTTGGAGCATTAAGTGTTTTTCTACATGAGCTCTATATGGGCCATGAACTCACAAAGAAATTCAAAGATGCAAAAATTAAAATCATTCCTCAGGCCAGAGGCAAGAAGGTGGTGAAAATTTAGAAAAATTTATTTGAGAACTTATCCAATTAATTTAAGTTTTATGAGACTAATATATTTATTAACTGAGCGCGATTAACATGGTAACGCCTAATCTCGATACAATGATCAAAGTTGTGAGAGTTATTAGCGGTGAGGATGCAGTTAAAATAATTAAAGCTCTCAGCCAAGCTGATGAGATGACCGAAGAGGAGATTGTAGCGAAAACCGGTGTTAGACTTAATGATGTGCGGAAAATACTTTACAAGCTTTATGAGCATTCTCTAGTTGGTTTAAGGAGAATTAGAGATAAAAATACTGGATGGTTCATTTTCTACTGGAGAATTAGAATGGATCAGCTGGAGGGCTTCATAATAAGCCAGAAAAAGCGTATACTTGAGAAGCTAGAAATGAGATTGGAATATGAGAGAAGCCATGATTTTTATTACTGCTATACTCCCGGCTGTAAACGCGTGACATTTGAGGAGGCAACCGAATATATTTTCAGGTGTCCAACCTGCAATAAGCCATTGAATCATTATGATAATAGTAAGATAATTGAAGCCCTCTTGAAGAAGATTGAGCAAATTAAGAGTGAGCTTAATGGGTAAGCGAATTCCCTCACCTAGGGAAGCCCTCAAGATTCTTAAGGATGTTGGCTGCCCAAGCAACGTAATAGAACATTGTAAGGCAGTTGCTAGACTTGCAGTTCAAATAGCCAGAAAATGCGCAGAGAATGGCGTGTCAGTCGACGTTGAACTAGTTCATATAGGTGCACTTTTGCATGATATTGGAAGATCTAAAACTCATGAAGTTCACCACGCAATTATCGGCGCCGAAATAGCCCGATCATTAGGTCTATCAGAGTCGATCATAGCAATCATAGAACGACACGTTGGAGGAGGAATATCATCGGAGGAAGCAGTTAAGTTGGGCTGGCCTAAAAAAAATTATATACCGGAATCCATTGAAGAGAAAATTGTTTCATATGCTGACAAGCTGATCGAGGGGGCAAAAGTTGTTTCTATAGATAAAACTATAGAAAGATTTAAGAGGGAGTTGGGGCCCGATCACCCGGCTATTGAAAGAATTAGGCGAATCCACAAGGAGATTTCTGAATTATGTAAACCATCATGCATATAAAGGCATTATTTTGCTTTTTTAGAACTAAAATCCAAAAAACCTAAATAATAACTTAAAGGATTTCTTTCATAAAGATGAAGAGAGAGGAATAGAGACGATGGAAGGCTTTGAAATAAGATCTAAGATGCTTGTTAGGGACATTATGTCGAGCCCAGTAATAACCATCGATGAAGATTCAACTGTTGATAAGGCAGCTAGATTAATGAGGGACAATAGGATTGGTTGCGTAATCGTAACAACTAAAGATGGGAAACCGATAGGCATGATAACTGAGAGGGATCTTGCTATAAGAGTTATTGCTGAAAATATTCAACCAAGTAAAGTTACAGCTAAAGATATTATGAGCTCGCCGCTAAGAACGATCGACGCTGATAAAACAATAAATGAGGCTGCTAGGGAAATGAACCGCCTTAATATCCGAAGGTTAGCTGTAATGTATAGGGGGCGGCTTGTCGGCATAATATCCAGCAAAGACATTCTTTCCGTAACTCCCGAACTCATAGAAATAATTCAGGAGAAGGCAAGGATCACCTCTACTGAAGAGACTGAAGAGAGCCTTCCATTAGCTGGTTACTGCGATAACTGTGGGGAATGGTCAGATAATCTCCGAGAAGCTAATGGAAGCTACCTCTGCGAAGATTGTTATGCTGAAATGACCGGTGGAGAATATTAGCGTAAAATACGCCCCTTGATGGACGATTTATTTTTATGTGTCATTTAATTTATGATCGTTAGGCGATAAGCTTTTGTCCGTTGATTTAGTTTTGAAGAATTCGAAAATATACCTATATGGTAGAGTAATTGACGCTGGTTTAGCGATCGATAATGGTCGAATTGTTAAAGTTGCTAAGGAATCAAATCTTCCGCAGGCTTCTGAAAGAATGGATTTAGACGGATTACTTGTTTTACCTGGAGCAATAGATGTACACGTTCACTTGAGAGATCAGGATCTATCCTATAAAGAGGATTTCTATTCTGGAACATGTGCAGCCGCTAATGGCGGCGTCACTCTTGTTGTAGATATGCCAAATAATAAACCGGTAACCATGAGCCGTGAAGCATTAAGGGAGCGAATGAATATAGCTTCTAGAAGAATAGTTGTTAATGTAGCCTTTTACTCGGCCTTTCCAAGGGAGATAGATGAAATAGGGCATATAATTCAGGAGGGGGCCAAAGCATTTAAAACGTTTCTATCCCATAAGGTTGGGGGCATAAATCCAAATGATAGAGAGAAATTGTTGAGGGCATTTAGAGAGCTATCAAAAAACAATGTTCCAGTAGCGGTGCATGCAGAAGATGGAACACTGTTAAACGAAAAGATCAGAGAACTAAAGCTTAAGGGAAGAGATGATTTTAGAGCTTACCTTGAAGCTCACTCTCCTAGAGTGGAAGTCGCGGGAATTAGGGGCGCAATAAGATTAGCTGAGGAAGCAAACGCTCATACGCATATATGTCACGTGAGTATAAGCGATGGATTAAAGATTATATTTGAGGCTAAAAGGAGAGGTTTACCGATTTCATGTGAGCTTACACCTCACCATCTGTTTTTGTCTTCTCAACACTTAGAGAGAATCGGCAACGTAGCTCTAACAAATCCACCGCTCAGATCTTCAGCTGATATAATGTATCTGCGGAGAGCTTTACAGAAGGGCTTAATTGATGTAGTGGCATCAGACCATGCTCCTCATGCCTCAAAAGAGAAAGAGGGATCTTCAGTATGGGATGTCTCAGCTGGTATAGTTGGGCTTGAAACTACGCTTCCGCTAATGTTAACGATGGTTAATAAGGGGCAATTATCACTATCAACGCTTGTTAGAGTATTGATGGAAAACCCAGCTAAAATATTTAGATTTAAGCGCAGAGGCTTAATTTCTGAAGGTTACTACGCCGATTTAGTCGTGATTGATATGAAAAAGGAATGGACGATAGATCCATCGGAATTTTATTCTAAAGCAAAGTTTTCACCATTCGAAGGCTGGCACGTAAAGGGGAAACCAGTAAAAACTTTTGTTAACGGCACGCTGGTTATGGAAGATGGAGAAATCACAGGTAAGCCGGGCTATGGAAAAATTGTTAAGCGATAAATGGGGAAGTGACTTAAAGATGAAATTTGTCGTCGATGGAATGCTTGGTAAGCTGGCCAGATGGCTTAGAATGTTAGGCTATGACACCAAGTACTTTAATGATATGGATGATGATGAAATCTTGAAAGTTGCCTCTGAAGAGAAGCGTATATTGTTAACTAGGGATTACCAATTCTTCAGAAAAGCAAGCATCCATGGTGTCAAAGCAATATTTATAGATGGCGAAACACATGCGGAAAGACTTGCCGAACTATCTAGAGAACTTAATGTTAGATTAGAGATAAACATTAATGAGTCGCGTTGCCCGAAGTGTAATTCTAAAATAAGGCCCATTAACAAAGAAAAAGTAAGAGATAAGATTCCTGAATCAACCTATAAAACTTACAATGAATTTTGGGTTTGCACTAGATGCGGTCAAGTATACTGGAAGGGAAGCCATTGGAGGAAGATAAACAATACTTTAGATAAGGCTAAGCGGATCACATTAAAGATGGAGGAGACTCATTAGGTTATTTCCACCATATTCTGATCAATAATTTTAATTTCACCAAGCTTCCGGCTTCTTAAGGCCCTATTTAAATTGATTATTCTCTCAAAAGCGTTAGGTGATGAAAGAAGCGGACATATGATCACATCTTCGCAGGGCTTAATGCCAGCTATTATTTCCGCCACTAGGGAATAACGTATTTTTGCGCCTAAACCATATTTTTTCTTTATAGCCTTATAGATTTTTTCTATGTGTGGACATTTCTCATAAAATCTTTCAGAGGAGCAAGTGTAATACTTAAAATCTTGAATTATTTTGCTTTCTCTAAGCTTCCTTTTAAGCGCGTCTAAAGTTAGCTTCTTGCTTAGTTTTTTCTCGCTAATCCTGTGATTTGCGTAATCGAGGAGGAGTTTACTTATGCTTGAGGAGTTTTCGCTGAAGACAATTTCTTCCCTAATTATTTGATTACTATGAGGAGCGTACTCGCCTATCCACAGCCCATGACGTTCACCATCAGTAATTGGTCGAATCATAAGACCCCACGATCTCTGAGATGTTCTTTCAAGTAACCATTCAGCATCATCCAACAGGTTTCCGTAACCTCTGAAATCCTGAAAGAAAGATTCTCCAAAGTCTCTATCAAGCAGGATTATGGCGCTACCAAGCTTTGGACTTTCCACTTTATTCTGAAGCAATTCCAACTTAAATCCTAAGAGTGAATAGAAGCGTACCCTATAAATTTTGCGTAGAAAAATATTTAGACGCCAAGATTTTAGTAAAATTTATATTCTGTTTAAATATTTTTGTTTGCATCAGAAATATGGAGGATCAATTATTTGTTGTTGAAAATCGCGGTTTTAGATTACCAGATAACTTGCGGAATTAAATTTCTAGAGTTATTTGGGAGGATTGGTGATAAACTTTGGCGACCGGCAAATATGAGGTAGCAAACATTAAGATTGAAAAGAAAATATTGATAGGGCCTCCCAAGCTAACACGATTTGAAAGAGCTAGAATCTGTGGTGCTAGAGCCTTACAGATAGCTATGGGCGCTCCGGTTCTGATACAAGTTACAGAGGGCATGACTAACCCAATAGATATAGCGCTTAAGGAGCTGGAGAGTGGAGTTTTACCCATAACGATTCGGAGAACCCTTCCAGATGGAACCTACCAAGATATTCCATTAAAATGGCTTTTATAAAACTTAAAATTCAGTGAATTTTACTTCTCGCCTCTAAACTGTTAGAACCCAAAAACTTGGATTCTTTATTGAGGAGGAGAAGCTGGGATTATGGAGCTGAACAATTTAATGTTTTAAATGAGCAATTCCCAAAAGTATTGTAGTGTTCTGAATTGGTGATTTTGATGGGTTGGAAAAAGAATTTAGCCCTAGCGTTTTGCGTGATTCTGGTTTTATCCTTTACAGGATACTTGAGTTACAAGTATGGTTACCGCTTAGGTTATGCGCGGGGTTATGAAGCTGGCTTCACCGACGGCAATATAGATGGTTACCAACGTGGATACTCTGAAGGAAATGAGACAGGATACCAAACCGGCTATAAAGCTGGATACAATTACGGGTACAGTCACGGATACGATGAAGGCTATAATCTGGGTTACAACAACGGTTACAGTAAAGGCTATAATGATGGAAACCTCACTGGCTATCAAACCGGCTATCAAATAGGATATGAAAGCGGCTTCGACGACGGTTACCTGAAGGGCGTTGAGGATGGGGCTGGAAGAGGCTACACTATTAGGGACCCAACCTTTCAGGAAGTACTTAACTTTATAAGAATAGATAAAACTGACAGAAACAAGTACTCAGAAAATTATACTTGCATCAACTTCGCAGCTGATGTTAAAAACAACGCCTTTAAGGCGGGATATAGGTGCGGACTAGTTTATATAAGATTCCCTGAAACCGCCCACACCATAGTCGCATTCAACACAACCGATAAGGGGATAATATTTATTGAACCACAATTCGATGACATAGTAATCCTAGAAATTGGAAAATCATACTCCAAATTGAATGGCTATAGAGAACCGCCGTACGACGACACAATACTATACTATATCATAATCTGGTAGCTAACTATACTGAGGAAAAATTAGTGGATTGCCAGCTTCCCCGGCTTCGCGCGGCCGAAGACCGCACTA
>CAZWWD010000045.1:0-9177 GCA_964637155.1 uncultured Candidatus Bathyarchaeia archaeon | reverse complement strand
TTCATTAGCTAAACCTCATATTTTTTCCCTTTTTCAGGTACAATTATTTTACTGCTTATATCTCCTATAAATTTGCTGAAAAGCCTCGGATAATTTCCATGGATAGGAAAAATCTTTCTTGGTTTAATGATTTTCATAGCTTCTCTAAGATGTAGCGGCATTATATGCCCTGAAACATGAATATGATATTGAGGTAAACCGTAATGTTCAAGCCAGCTCAATAACCTGTTAAAATCTATCTCCATCTCCTCATTGAAGGGTTCGGAGGCCGACAGAATATAGCAGCTTCCGGGAGAGGGGTTAATTTCAACAAGCCAACCTAAATCAAAGAACGACATTGACAGTATTATTTTATTCTGTTTCTTAGAGACCTCTAATGGGCTTATAGTCTCCCCAAAATCCATTATTTCTCTCTCCCAGCGAAAATATCTCTTTTTCTCTTTTCGGAAAACCAGTATGTTTCCATCATTAAGTCTTGGAATATCTAAGTTTGGGTCTTGGCTAAGTTTATGCAAAAGGTAGGCCTGCTTTAATGGAATTGTAAGCCATCTGTCATTTTTTAAGGCTACTTCGTAGAAGGACTTCAGTCTATCTGTATCCGCGTAGGAGAACTCGGTTAAAACTAGGTTGGTTGTGTCAGCAACTATATGATTAAGTTTCGCTCTAACTTCGCTTTCCGAAGAAAACTCAACTTCAGCCATATTAGTGTTCTCGCAGATTACTGCTTCAGGTTTTTCGCTGGCTGAGGCTTCAAGGAAATCTTCGGTTAATTCAGGTCTTAAGCCATGCCGTCTAAAATCCCCCGTATAAATTATTGTTCCAGATGACGTATGTATTATAAAGCCGTATGATCCCGGAACTGAATGATCTACATGTACTGGTTTAACTTCTATAGAACCCACCCTAATTTTATCGCCAGTGCGAAAGGTTCTAAATTTTATTCCTTTAAGATTAAATTCTAGGTTTGTAGGGCGCACCGCGCTTAAAGCATGAAGTATTGTCGCTGTTGTCTCACCGCAATAGACTGGTATATCCCTCTTCAGGAATGATATGTGGGCTGAATGATCCATATGTGAATGAGAGAGGAAAACAGCGTCTATTTCAGGTTTGGAATCATCGAAATCGTATAATCCACTTAAATCCGGAAGGATCCCGAGTTCGATTAGATCCAATCCGCTCTTAGGAGATAGAAATGGTGCTGAATAAAATTTGCCCCTTAAGGCGAAGGACATGCCAAAATCAAATAAAACCTTCACATCCTCATCTTCTATGAGAACTTTATTTCCACCCACTTCATTTACTCCGCCATAGAAGGTTATGTTCACCATCAAATCAAACCCCTTAAACATTAACTTCTCAATTTGCTTCTCTACTGGTGTAATCTTCTAGGAGGCTTTTACATGTATTGGAAATTGTAAATATTACGTGTGGTGGCGTGAAAAAGCTGAAGACCTTTACATAACGCGGAGACAAAGCTTTTTTAATATTACCGATTTTTCCATTAGCCTCTAAGTATCCGTATATGAATTCTCTCACAATATCGCTGACAACATTAAGTGGCGGTAGAAGGGCGTAGTGGCCGGAATAATGAAGAAATTCGGATATGTCCCAAGCTTGATTTCCACCAATTTCCGCCTGTTCAAGATCTACAAAAAATATTTTTTCGCTAGGCGCCAATATTATGTTTTCTGGCTTACAGTCACCTAATGATACACCTAAATTATGAATTTTTGCTATTTCTCTTCCAACGTACCTAATAGCCTTAAGTAGCTTAGATCTTTCACATTCATTATTCTTAATTCTATATAGGCGTCTAATGATTTCAGATATGCTGACTCCCTCAATATGTTCTTGAAAAAGAAGCTTCTCCCTTGGACTTATGTAAATTATTTTTGGAACGTTGATTCCATGATTTGATAAAAACATATTTAGGGCGTACTCTCTTTCAAGCCTAGCTTTCCCTAGTATAGTGAAGCCTCTTGTACCTAGGGCCCAAAGAGTTAATGGAAACCACTTCCAGCCATACCAGTCCTTAAATACCTTAACAACAAGTTTTCTCTCAGCTCCATTTTCTGCAACCTTCAGCATATATACGCTGTTAAGAACTCCCCCTAACTTTTCAACGCTGTATTTTATGGCTTTTCCTCCAGATATTTTTCTCTTTATGAATTCGTCTATTGTTGTTTTTTCGTTGAACGCTACTATTCCGGATGAGGTTGGTATAAAAACATATTTTTTTGGATCTTCAAGCTTGTGGATTGGGAATTCCATGCCCTCATTCTCGGCAAAGTATGATTTATAAATCCTGTAGTCGTCTAGAAGCGAGTCCATAAGGCTTGGAAATATCCCGAGAACATAATGGGTGATGCTTGCGCGGATATCCTTGAATATTTTTTTTAGGCGTTGGCTACGTCTCCTTTTCCGTACAGCCATAATATGGTCTTCCGTGATGCTGAGGAAATTTCCTTGTGAACGCAGTTTTCCCTCCTTAATGAATTCTTTTATTGCTGCTTTGAATCCCCTCATCATTATGGCATAATTTCTCTCTCTTAAATCATCTGTAGTAATGTTTAGGAAGCGATAGATTAGAGGCGGAAACAGGGTTGCCCTGCGCGTCATAGCTTCGAACATGAAGTATTCTGGCGCAATCATGAAGTTTCTGGACATTTCTGAAAAGCTTAAGATAAGGTTGCTTAAGCTTTCATCAATGATCATTTTTTTAGCCTTGATTTCTTGGCTCCATAAGTAATTTTCATTTATTAGTGGTATGTATGGTGTTAGCATGTTTTCAGCGAGTATTCCTCCCAACCACTCGCTGCTTATGTCTCTCTCGAAAGCTTCTTTGTCAACCACTAGAAAGTATACTTTCTTAGAATTGAGGTGTTTGGAGCGACTGCTCAAAATAGTCTTGTTTGAATCAACTATCATTAAAACGTCTAGGATTGCTTTTTCGTCAGCATAGCCTCCAGCATAAGGACCATAAATCGAGAGGGCAACTACTCTATTTTTAGGCGCTATATTTATAGAGGCATCCACAATCTTATCTAGTTCCTTATCTTCCAACTGCATTCTCATTTTATTTCACGAATTAATCAAAAGAAAATATCTTTTAGTTCCTATTAATTATTATAGTTTCGTTCTTTTCTAAACCTGAATTTTTAGGAGTGGAAAGATTTTAGTTTGGTTTGGTTATGATGATGTGGTGGATGCTAGCATTAAAGTTTATGTTGAGGAAAAGGAGGTTCTAATGTTTTATGAGGTCTAAGTTAAGGCTTAAGGTTAAGGCTGTTCCAACTGATTATTGGATGCCGGGTGATAATTACCTAGATAGAATTGTGAACGCTGTTAAGCATGAGATTTTTGATGGTGATATAATAGTTATTTCAGAGAAAGCTATATCTGTAGCTGAAGGATTGATAATTAATGAAGGTGAGTTTAAACCGGGTTTACTCGCCTACTTCATAGCTAGATTTTGGATGAGACTTATTTGGGGATATTTGCTCGGAAAAGTATGCCATTTGAAAATGAAAAATATAGCGCGATTAAGAAGCTATCCGCTAAAGGAGGGAGCCGCCCATAAGGAGGTTGCTTTGAGATATGCTGGTTTTTTAAATTCCTTAATGTGGGGTTCTGAAGGCGGTATAGATGGAAGCAATCTTCCTTATGCATATGTTAGTTTGCCTCTTCCTGATCCGCGGGGAGTAGCTTGGAGAATCCGCAAATACATTTGGGATAAACTTGGAAAGAAGGTTGCGGTTATGATAGTCGATACGGATAAAACCTATTCGCTCGGTGGCTTCCATTTTACGCATCGGCCGAACGCTCTGGAGGGCATTCATAATTTTTTTGGTTTTGTAGCCTATGTTCTTGGGAGGGCTTTAAGGCTTAAGCGGAGGTCTACGCCTCTAGCTTTAGCTGGTATTAGGATGAGTGTTGATTTAGCGTTGGATGTGGCTGAGATGGCTAATAGAGCTAGAGGCTCTGGGGCAGGCTACACGGTTTGGGATATGGCTGAAAGGTTCGGTGTTGGCTTAACTGATGTCACATGGAAAATGCTTAGGAGATTGAAGCATAAGCCAATAGTGATAGTTAGAAGGGTTGATGCTGTTTCTTCTCCAAAAGGAAAAAATACCAGCGTTAGCTCATAACTAATTAATTGAATGGATTAAAGGGCTGGGATCATGTCAGGGTTCGAGAGGAAGCTTGAGAAGATCGATTGTTTACTTGAGAGGCTGAGGGATGAATCTTCTAATGGCGCTCTGATAGTTGTTGAGGGTGAAAAAGACGTCAGGTCGCTTAGAGCTATAGGCGTTAAAAGCGAAATATTCGCTATTAAGTCATGCGGTAGGAGTCTGCCGGATGTAATAGATGAGATTGGGTGCGGAGGAGATAGGGAAGTAATTCTGCTTATGGACTTCGATAGTCATGGTAGAGAGTTAACTGAGCGTCTAGCTAGAAGCTTGGAGAGGATGAAGGTTAAATTGAATTTAACTTTCTGGAGGGAGCTCTCCAGCCTCCTCAATAATGACTTAAGGGATATTGAGGGCTTAGCCGCCTATATTGAAACTTTGAGGAGGAAGGTGGAGCGGCGTGGCGCTTGGCTGGAACCAGTATGGTGAAATATTTATGAAAAAAAGGTTTAATTCCACCATTTTTAAGTTAAAGAATATATGGAGGATTAAAGGATAATAGTAAGTTAAGAGTTAATGAATTAGTGAGGCGAATTGGAGATAAGTAAGGTTGTATGCGTTGATGGCTGATAGTTTTATTATGTTGTTTAAAGGGAGGGATGATTCATGACTTCACCTTCACTTGCAGTTAAGTATGTGATTCGAGCGAAATTTGAGGTTGACGGAATAGTTGAGAAGCCGGATGTTATAGGCGCGGTCTTCGGGCAGACTGAAGGGCTATTTGGAACAGAACTAGATTTGAGGGAGCTACAGAAATCCGGTAGAGTCGGCAGAATAGAGGTTGAGATCACCTCTCAGAAGGACAATAAGACTGTTGGAACCATAATTATACCGACCAGTCTAGATAAGGTTTCAACCGCGATTATAGCTGCGAGCGTTGAAAGCATAGATAGGGTTGGCCCATGCTCTGCGCGTGTAAGCCTAGAGAAGATTGAGGATGTTCGTGAGGCGAAGCGTAGGGCCATAATTGAGAGGGCTAAGGAGATACTTCACAGATGGAGTCTTGAAACTATACCTGAAACCGAGGAGATTTTCCGTGAGGTTTCGGAAATACTTAGGATGGCTAAGATTAGGGAGTATGGTCCTGAGAAGCTTCCAGCTGGACCTGAAGTTGATTCGTCTAGGGAGATAATTGTTGTTGAGGGGAGGGCTGACGTAATAAATCTTGTGAAGCATGGCATATACAATGTTATAGCGTTGGAGGGGGTTAAAATACCTGAAACGGTGATTAAGCTGACCCGGGAGAAGGAGGCAACAGCTTTTCTTGATGGGGATCATGGGGGCGACCTGATTCTTAAGGAGCTGCTTCAGGTTGCTAACATAAAGTATGTGGCTAGGGCTCCTAGGGGTAAGGAGGTTGAGGATTTAACCGCTAAGGAGATTGAAGCTGCCCTCCAAAATCGTGTTCCGGTTGAGAGCTTGGTTAGGCGGGGTAAGAGGCGTAAGAGGATTCTTGTTCCCAGGGAGATTGTTGAGGCTGCTGAGAGCTTGAGGGGAACCTTTGAGGCCATACTTTTTGATGAGCATATGAAGCAGATAGCTAAGCTTCCGGTGAGCGAGCTCGCTGAAAAGCTGAAGGGATTTAAGGGTGTAAACACTGTGGTTTTCGATGGGATAGTGACTCAGAGGCTTGTTGACATAGCCAGCGAGAAGAACATTAAGTATCTTATTGGGGCTAGGGTTTCTGAGGTTGTTAAGCAGCCTTTAAACGTTAACCTACTAACGTTCAATGATGTACTCGGTTAGCAGTTAGGCTGGTTTCTTTTATTTGCTTCCGCCGAAGAATTCGAGAAGTGTTTGAGGCTTGGCTGGTTTGGTTGGTAGGAGCTCCTCTTTTTTGATGTTGAATAGGGATAGGATTCTTAGGGCTGCTGGAATAATCTGTTTTGTCACATAGTATTCTATGTCGATTTCATTGTAGGATGCAAGCATGTGTGGTTTGGCTCTTTCGTAGAGTCTTCCGGAGCCTATGGTTATTACGTATCCTATTTTGTCTCCTACTGTTAGAGTCCAACCTTCCTTTTGGAGTAGTTTTGCAGCTTCAACGTGGGGCGCGTTAACCTCGTATTCTTCCGGGGGTTTTGTTAGGGTTTTCCATATTATTAGGTCTCGGTAGGGTATTTTCCTCGCTTTCAGGTCCATTATATACTGGTGTACATATTCAACAGCTTTTCGGGCGGATTGCTCCTTTAGAATTATTTCAAGGATTTTCTCTTGGATTTTCTTGGCTATGTTGGCCCAGTCTCCCCTAACGGCTTCTAATCCCACTGTGTCGAGTCTTCCGTCGGGTAATAGTCCGCAGTAGCGTTTTTTTGCTTCGGTGAAGAGTATGCGCTTGTAAATTTTGTCCGGTTTTATCTCTAAGCCGAGTTTCTCCTTGATGGTCTTGAGTAGCTTTTTGATTTTTTCGGGTTCGTATTTTATGAATATGCTGTCTGTGTCCCCGTAGATGACGTCTAAGCCTAGGTTTTCGGCTATCTTGATCGTGTTGGTGATTGTGTGTCTCCCCCAAGCTGTGACGGCTTCTGCAACAGGCTTAATGTACCATCTGGCGCCTATCCATCCTGCGTAGCCGTAGGTTGCGTTTGTAATTACTTTTATTGCTTTTTGCCTTGCGTCGAGTAGGCGGTATTCTGGGCTTTTTGGGTCAAGCTTTCTTAGTTCGGCTCTAACTTGGTCTCTGGCTTCAATGAGTTTGGAGAGGACTTCGCGGTAGAATCCTGGAGGCTCCCTTCTGAATCTGTGGTTGACTTCGGGCGCTACGTAGGCTCCGGATGGGGGGTCTGGTTCTTCCGGCGGAATGTAGGTGTCTGGTGAAATATTGTAGTTTATCATTATGTTTGGGTACATGGATTTGAAGTCTAGGACTGCGATGTTGTTGTGTATTCCAGGTTTGGGTTCTAGGACTATTGCTCCCGTGTATGGGATGTATGGTCTTTCAACTCTTTTGGGTGTGAGTTCGCCCATTTGGTATGCGTGTCTTATGAGGAACCATTCTACTCTGAAGCCTACGGCCGCTGTGCCTATGTGGTCTAGGGGTAGGCCGACTAGGCTTGAGAGCTGGATTGCGAAGTTTAGGATGGCTTCGGTTATTCCCATTATGCATTCTGTGTTTTCCATTGAGAACTTGAGTAGGGTTGGTCTCTTCTTGGGGTTTTCCCAGTATTCGGCTAAGTCTATGTCCTCGATTAGTGTTCTCTCCCCGATTTTCATTACGCCGAGGTAGTCGGCTATGTTTTCTAGGGTTTTAACTTTGACTTCCGGGAATTCGTCTGCGTAGTCGTGTAGGTCTATGTTTGCTCTGCCGGTGATTGAGATGTGCCCGTAGACGCTTGTGTGGGGTGTGCTGTTCGCTCGGTCGATGCTTAGGGTTAAGCCGTTTCTTTTTGCTCTTGCCGCTAAGTATGGTAGGTCGTTGCGGTTTGTTTCGAAGCCAACAATTATGTCCGGGTCGAAGCTTTTAACGTATTTTATGAATTCGCTTATGATTTTGCCGTCTTTCTCTGAGTTTTCCGCGGTGAACTGCTTTTTTTCGCCGTTGTTTGTCATTGTGGATATTATGACGATTGGGTTTTTTTCGGGTTTTGGTGAGCCTTTGGGGCTGTAGCATATTATTGAGAAGCCTAGGATTCTGAGTTTGGGTATTTCGAGTATTTCGGGTAGATGTTTTGGTCTTGACTTTGCTAGTAGGACTTTGTCTACCTGGATTTCTTTGGGTTTCTGGGTTTCTTCGACTTCAGCTTCATGCCAGCTGCATGGGATGATTTTGTTGTCGATCATGTAGCGCATTGAGTATCGTATGTCGTCTTCTAGGCATTTTTCGACGCCGTTTATTCGGGAGATTTTTTTGGCGTATTCGGATATTAGTTCCGGGTCTTGGCAGCTTATTTTGATGGCTTTTAGGGGTTTGCCGAATAGTTTTCGGTTTACGACTTCAATTTTCGTGATGTGGGGTAGGCTTGAGCTCATTTGCTTTATTTTTTCGGCTATGGCTTCGGGGTTCTCGTTTGGGGTGGGGATGGCGTAGAAGTATGGGTGGAAGCCTCTGTCTATGATTAGGACTCTTTTTCCTTCTTGGTTTATGCCCCAGAGCCAGATTTCTGGCTGGTGGCTTTTTACTTCGTAGTTTATGTCTAGAAGCCAGAAGCGGCAGGCTGTCAAGGCTGGGTGCACCCTAAAATATATAGCGTGTTATCCAGTAAATTAAGGTTTGGTTTGCTGGGGTTTGAAAAATAAAGAGAGATGACTTTAAGGGGCTGCTGCGATCTTCTTTTTATCTGTTTATTTTTTGGGATTTTATTGTTGGGTTGCTGTGCGTCTGCGTCTTCTTCCCTTTTTTGGTTTGGTTTCGGATGTGGCTTCCGGTTTGGCTTCGCCTTCTTCCTTTTCTTTCTCTTCTTCTTTTTTCTCCTCTTTTTCCTCGGCTTCTATTTCCTCTGAGATTTCTTTCTCTATTTCCTCTATTGGTTTGGGCGGCGGCGTTGTGGCCATTGTGTATCCTATCCAGGAGATTATGGCGAGTATGGCTGCTACGGCTATGAATCCTGTTAGCTGTAGTATAAGTATGGACCATGGTGAAAGGAATACTAGGTATCCGTAAATTATTATTCCGAGGACTCCTACGATTAGAAGTAGTAGGCCTATGGCTTGATCCTTACTCAATAATTAACCCTCCACTACTTAATTTTGAATAACTTAAGTTTTTAGTTTTTTGGATTTAAGGCTTTTCCCTATCTCCTAAAATGGAGGCTAAATCTGGATTTTTAGTATGGTTTCCCCCTCCTTATTCAGAAACCTTTATATAGCTATAATATCTATCGTTCTTCTATAAAATCAGGTAGGAATGTATTTCGGAATGCGAAATAATGTGTTTGTTAAGAAGGTTTCGGCTGCTTTTATAATAGCGATTTTCTGCGTCTCGCTCTTTGCTGCCGTCGGCGCGGCTTATGGCCGTGGCGACAAAGATGATAGCGACGACTGCTGTTGC
>CAZWWD010000044.1:0-9178 GCA_964637155.1 uncultured Candidatus Bathyarchaeia archaeon | reverse complement strand
AAATCCGAAGAATGTAGCGTTAGATCTTTTAGGGAAGATCCTGATTAGAAGACTTAGTGATCAGGTTCTTGAAGGCATAATCGTTGAAACAGAAGCATATTATGGTCTGAATGACCCAGCTTCACGCGCTAAAAATGGATTGAAAAATTATAATGCGCCAATGTGGGGTAAACCGGGGTTAGCCTTCATATATAATGTTCACAACAACTGGATGTTTAATGTAGTTGCTCACGAGGTTGGTTGTGTTGGCGCAGTCCTAATAAGAGCGATAGAGCCGCTAAAAGGCATAGAAATTATGAAAGCTAATAGGGGTGTAAGCGACATCAATAAATTAACAAATGGCCCTGGAAGATTAACAAAAGCCCTAAAAATTGATAAGAGACTAAACTTAACAGACCTAACCAATATTGAAAGCCCGATTTTCATTGTAGATGGCGTAGCTGTCCAAAAAATCGGTAGATCCCACAGAATAGGCGTCAAAAAAGACTTAGATGAAGAACTGAGATTCTATATTGAAGGCAACCCGTTCGTTTCAAGATAACAAATACTTTAAAATCCTACCTTATTTTTAACTCCACATATAAGATAAATACCAAAGCCTTTTTATGCTCAGGAAACTAAAATTCTATAAGTATGCATATAATCAATTTTGGAGAGGATAAATGTTTGATTCCACTAATAATAGAGCAGAGAGACTGGACCATTCCCTTTTTAGCTGGCTGGGCTTGTTTGGCTCCAATAATTTGGCTAATAATAGGCATCCTCCTTTGCGTTTGGGTTTATAGGGACGCTGAATCCCGTAAAATGAATGGTGCCCTATGGCTGATTATAGTGCTAATTAGCGGAATAATAGGGTTAATCATATACCTAATTGTGAGAAAGGAGAAACCGCCTCCGCCGCCAACATCAAGACCTGAACACATCATGGCGCAACCATCAGCTATAAAGTTCTGTCCCTACTGTGGTAAGGAGATCGAGGCAAACGCTGTTTTCTGTCCCTACTGCGGCAAAAAGGTATCATAAAATTCCCGCAAGTTCCCAATTTTTTAATTCTCTCTTTAGCTGATGAGTGATGTTGGATGCCCCTTAGCGGAGAAAAGCTTATTGAAATTTTTAATTGGATAGGTAGTTTAGTTTGCCATCAAATTCAGGATCGCACTCTTCAAATTGGCGGCGTATATTTACCTGTATGCGCTAGAGACACGGGCATATATTTAGGTTTTCTAATCGGCTATTCGTTGCTACCACTACGTAATAAGAGAGCTCATGGCCCCCCAAATCTTTACGTTACGCTCGCTATGGTTCTGCCTTTAATAGGGGATGTTGCAACTCAAATATCTGGGCTCAGAGTCAGCACAAACGATATTCGACTAGTAAGCGGATTACTTTTTGGGACAGCTTTATCACCATTTCTAATTTACTTGCTTCCAATTGTGCCATTAAGCTATAAAATCCCAATAATTCGCTCGCTGATTCCGGAGAAAGTTGAAGTTGATTCTAAGATTTCATGGATGAATGGAAAAACGCTTGTTTTCGGTTTGATTCTCGACGTAGCATTTTTCATCATAATTAGATTAATTGGGAGGTCTGGGAACTTTATTTTTTATTGGATGCTAAGTATACCAATAGTCGGTTCGATAATTTTACACATTTTCATTTTACCAATCTTTCTAGTAATATCCTTAGCGAGTTTCCTATTCAAAAAATGGTCTTGATACCATCTTTACTAATCTAAATTTTCCAGTCGACTTTAATTTTATTCGGCTTGGTGTAAACTTTAATTATGCTGGCTATTATTATTAAGAGCCAAAGGGGAGCGATGACGAAGTAGAAAACGGCGAATTCTAGAGGATTAAAACAGAATTGAAATCTCCTAGCAATAGCATAAAAGATCACTTCGTAACTCACTATGCTCCCAATAACTATGAAGAAGTTTCTTAATGTGGAAATAGTTGTTGATGTTATGGCTGTTGGAGGCAAAAGTATGCTCGTCTTAGTAGATAATAAGATAAGTGACACGTAAAGCATTTTAACTGTTAGGTCATCCGGTATAAAAAGACTTATCAGTAATAGCGGCAGGGCAGGGAAAATAAATAATAAAGAAGGAACCGTAACCCAAGGATATTTTCGAAGCACATCTTTAAGCAATTTAAAGTGTTCTTTAAACCAGAAAGCAGCGCCAATGCCCCAGCGCTTCCTCTGATTAAACCATTCTTTCCAGGATGATGGAGCCTTGGTGTAAACGGTTATTTTATCTATGAACTTGAAGCGTGCGCCGCTAATAAATGATCTGGTAGCTATATCTAGGTCTTCGCATATAACTCTCCTAAAACCGCCTAAAGCATTAAATGTTTCTCTCCTAATTGCGAATGCAGCGCCATTAACACCTAGGCATTTGCCTATTTTACGGGAGAAATACCAATTTGTTAGGTTGAAGCTTAAATAGTCGTAGCTCACAATTCTAGCTACAAATGAATCTCTGAAGACTTCCTTTTTAACCTCAATTATCTCGGCATTTTCCATTTCTTTAACTATTGTTTTAAGGAAGCTCCCTCCATTCCCATCTATAATCGTGTCGGCGTCCAGGAAAAGGTAAATGTCACCAGATGATTTTCTAACAATTTCATTTAAAACGTTAGCTTTTCCCTTCCTCTTACCATTAAATGTAAAATTAACGTCTTTAGAGAATTTCTCTGAGATTTTAATGCTTTTCTCGGTTGGTTCGTCGATAACAACGTAGATTTCCTTATTCTCGTAGGGATCTTCAAGAAGTCTAGTAAGTAAGGGCTCAAGAAAAATGGATTCTTTATAAACTGGAATGAAAATGCTTATTCTATTGGACATTTTATCTTCATTTATGATCCTGTTAATATTTTTAAGTTTCGATAAAAACCAGCAAATCTACATTGTATGCAATGACAGAAATTGTTCAAACCTAAACAAAATGTGGCATTTTTGAACCTTTTCCCTCGCAATAATTCAATCCTTTCTAGAAGATGGAAATAACTACTGTTTTTATTAATCTACCCATCTTATCTTAATGAGTAAAGGATGAAGCGAAATATGAAATTAAGTTAATTTTTCTCCGCAGTTTGGACAGAATTTTGCTCCAGCTTGAACTTTGCTCCCACACTTTGGACATTTAATGACTGTTTTCAACGGGCTTCCACAATTAATGCAGAACTTTGCTCCAGCCGGGTTTAGGGTTCCGCATTTAGGACATTTAACTCCTACATTAGCCTGAAGTGGTGTACCACAGTTACTACAGAATTTCGCTGTCTGCGGGTTTTGAAATCCGCATTTTGGACATATTACCATGGGCTGCGTTTGTGCTGAAGGTGTGGAGGACTGCTGGAAGAGAGGCGGAATTATGGCTACCCCGGCTCCTACCGCTGCGCCTGGGCTCTTTGATAGGCTTTCAGCTGACTTTTTAACAGTTTCCATCTTAAGGACTTCGGTTGCAGCAACACCTGTCTTTATGTAGAATATTCTATCTCTCCACTCTGGAGTTGTATCTATTCCCTCAAACTTTACATCAATTAATTCAATACCTATCCTTGAGAAGGCGTCAAATAAAGTGTTTTTCACTAGAAGGCTGGTTTCATCGAGTTTTCCATAAACATCTGCAAGCGAATATTGGCTTAGTATGTCGATTAATTTCTCGTTTAAATATCCTCTAAGGAAGTTTTGGAGACTGTCCGTTGTAAAGCTGCCTTGTCCACCTATAACCTCGTTAACAAAGAGATTTGGCTCCTCAACCCTAAACCAGAAGCTTCCAAAGAATTTTATGGGAGCAAGTTCTTTAGTTTGACCTTGAGCCCCAAATTTTCCTTGGAACTGCTTTAATGAAATGAAGATTATTGTGCATCTGAAGGGGATTTTATCGAAGCCCGCTATTTTTGAAAGAATTTTAGTTAAGAGAGGAAGATTTGCTGTTGATATAACGTGGCGTCCAGCTCTAAAAACATCATAGGCTTTTCCATCTCTGAAGAAAACCGCAGCCTCATATTCGTGAACGATGAGGACGTCTCCCCAGCTGATTTCCTCATCAGGGTATCTCCAAACTATATCTTCTTCTTTTGCTCCAACCCACTCTATAACTTTCGGCACTAAATCACCTCCTCCTTCTTAATCTAACGTAATGTTGCTTAATCATGTAATATATGACTAAAATCATTCTCTTAATCCTCTAAGAAATTCTGATCTTTGATCAACAAGTTCATCAAGTTCCCCAACCTTAGAAATTAGCTCGTTTATTGCTTCTTTCCACTCGTCTTTACCGGTCTCCATCTTGGTGAGGTTTTCGATGCGCATCTTTATGAAATCCGCCTTCTCTATTAGGTTTAAGTCGTGTTGAATTATAGCGTCAAGTTTATTCTCTTTAACCTTTACTGCATCGAATATTCCAGCGTATCCCGCTACTGCCTTATCTATGCGTTGGGTAACTCTGTCTAGGCGGATAAGAAGAGACTCAAACAAATATGCATCCTCGCTGGAAAGTTTCTGGATCTCCGCGGGATCTGCGAATTTTCTTCTCAAAATGTTTTTGGCTGCCTTAAGTTTATTTACGACTTCAGTTCTTACGAGACGATCGCTTTCCCTTCTTAGCTCCTTTTCTTTATATCCCCTATATCCTGGAATGTAGCTCATTATCTTCTCTAAGAGACCTAATTCCTCTCGAGACTTCTCCAAATAATCTTTTTCACTCATTTTCTACCCCTCTGGTGTGAAATTATACCTATAACCGCAATTATAATTAGGAGGGCTCCCACAATAAGGAGAGGGTTCACTATGTTATAGGATGCTGAGATTAAACCGATCGCCAGCATCACGGAGCCCCAAATTAAATGATAAATTGAATCTTTATGTGCAGCTAATGAGTAAACAATCGTGTAGGCTCCGAGAGGACAGAAAATCCATGCTGGAATATTTAGAACGTTGAAGGGAATGATATTTGCACCATAAATGATGGCGGCGAAACCAATGGACATAATAAGTATAGCAAGTGCAACTGGACCATAATTTAGTAAACGTTTAGTTTTCATATAACTCCTCTACTACTTATGTATCTGTTTATCAGAGAGGCTTTTAAATCTTTGCATGCTAGAAGAGTGATAGGTTAATATATACTGTTGCAAAAATATTTTCTGATGAATTATGATGCTTGAAATAAGGTATGGTGATGATTCATTAGTTATAGACGTTGATTCTAGATTCGAGCAGGCACTACAGGACAAAATCCCATTCACCACAACCCTAAACGTATGGAAGGAAGAAGTGTACTTTGAAACACCCGTTGATTTCGACATCTCAGGTTTGAAGGATTACATAAGAGTTGAATCCGGTAAACTTTATTATTGGCCTCCAGGTAAGGGCTTCTGTATTTTCTACGGATTCAGCCAGCCTTACAGTCCAGTGTATTCTATAGGCTCCTATGTTGGCGTTTTAGATAGGCTTAGAACCATCGAAGATGGTGTGAAAGCTACGGTTCAAGCCCATAAACCTGCCGAAGTCTATAGTGGAATAATATCTAAACTTGAATCTATGGACTTTAAGGTGTCCACACCATTATATGAAGGAGAGCGGGTGGTTGAAGCTGTGGGCCTCATAGAGGGTAGAAGGATATCCATTAGATTATACATTGAAGATTACGGAATACACTTAGAGGGCGAACCATTCTTTCCTCATGATTACAATCCATCAACGCTCAGACTTGTAGGTGAGCTGGCAGCACTCCTAAGTGGAGAAAAGTATGTGCGGTTAGATCTAAATGAGAACCATTGGGTCACCATAACTGGGTATATAAAGGATTTGAGCGATCTAGAGGAAGCCATAAAGGAGCTGGGGAAGGCGTATTGCAGAATTACAAGGAAGTCTACAAAGCGAAGGATTAGACCGCTATAACTTCAAAAATTAAATTGCCCCAGCTATCTCTAATTCGGGCTTAGATGATTCCAAAAGCTGTCCAAAGTTTAGAAACTACCATTTTCATGAAGCCTCCAAGATACATGTTGCTGAATAAGCGAATTTTAGCCTCCCCTGAAATGTTTTAGACAATAAAAATGACCAAAATTGATTTGAGAAAGTAAATTTTAGGGGTTGTGAGCTAATTTTTCCATCCATGTTTAAAATTTCATTTCGCCTTCTCACTCCAAATAAATAGTTTATATTATTACTGTTTTCGCAATATGACCGCTAATCTTTAGGTAGAGGTGGATTAATCATGCTCGTTCAAAGATTCAGAATAACGCCTACAAGTAGAGGCGCCCTATTTAGAGCTAAACGATGGTTTTACTCCACTTTCTACACTAAGGTTTCAGCTGAGGTTAGAGGGGAGAATAAGAAGGTTTAGGCTGATTTAGCGGCATTAGAGCTTATGGAGATAAAGCCCCTAGAAACTTTCAAAATATCTTTCAAAGGGGAATGAGAAAGAAAGCTGAAGCCGTATTGATGGTTATCTTCATCTAATTCGTAGCCTTTTTCCCAATCATTCTTCAGCTAGTAGAAATTATATTTTCATTGAGTCTAAATTCTTCTTCTCTTAAGTATTAGGAATTAATGTCTAGTGATTGGTGATGATAGATATGAGCAGTTTTCGTGTAATTGTGACAGCTCCAATTCATAGTGATGCCTTAAACCTACTCGAAAGAGAGGCCAGTGTTTATTTGTTTGAGAGGTTGCCCTCCGAGGATGAGCTTATAGATCATGTAGAAAATGCTGATGCTATACTCGCTACACTCAATGTTGAAAGAATTACTAGGAGAGTTATTGAGGCGGCTCCAAAACTTAAGATTATAGCAAGGCATGGAGTTGGCTATGATAATGTTGATGTTGAAGCTGCTACTGAAAGGGGAGTTTGGGTTACAATAGCACCTGTGCTCCATGAAACCGTGGCGGATATGGCCTTTGCCCATATGCTTTGTCTAGCTAGAAATCTATGTAAAGCAACACACTATATTAAGTCTAAAATGTGGAAAGTTAGAGATCCGTTTCTTTTTATGGGCATGGATCTTTGGGGTAAAACTGTGGGCATTATAGGGCTTGGAAGAATAGGATCGGCGGTAGCTAAGCGTGCGAAAGGTTTCTCTATGGAAGTACTTTACTACGATATTGCTAGAAAGCCTGTTCGCGAAGAAGAGCTAAAAGTGAAGTTTAAACCCTTAAAAGAATTGCTTAGAGAATCTGATTTTATAGTTGTCTCTTGCCCATTAACCGAGAAAACACGAGGCATGATAGGTGAAGAAGAACTCCATTTAATGAAGCCAACCGCCATACTGGTGAACATTGCCAGAGGGCCTATAGTTGATCACGACGCGCTTGTAAAAGCATTAAAAAATAGGTGGATAGCTGGAGCTGGGCTTGACGTATTTGATGAAGAACCTCTGCCTCAGGATGATCCGTTACTTGACCTAGAAAATGTCACTTTAACACCGCACATAGCCTCCAATACTAAAGAATGTAGAAGAAGAATGGCGTTAACGGCTGTTGAGGAGATATTAAGAGTTCTACATGGCAAAAGGCCTAGATATCCAGTAAATAATGTTTAGTCTAAACAGCGGCTTGCTCTATTATTTTAAAACAGCAAGATAAAATGAATAACTTAGGAGGCTAGTTGTTGATGCTTTTGTATCCATTTCTTTCTCTAAGTTTCAAAGCTATTAACAAATAACATTAAACATTATCCGGAGAATTAAAATTGGATTTTAAAGTTTTTTAAATTTAAAAATAAATAGTTCTGTATGTTATTAGATTTAGCTATAAAGTAAAGATGAAGAAGTTCCATAATGTGGGAGTTATGGGCGGTTTAGTGCGATTTTCGGTTCTCAGAGAGATCAGAGAGAAGTTTTGTAGAAGTTTTCTAGATTTAATTATCGCCTTAACACTTTTGCGGAGTGGCCCCATAACTGGCTACAGGATGCTAACGCTTATCTACAAGAATTTTGGTATCTTAGTGGCTCCAAGCGTTTTATATCCCATGCTTCATTCAATGGAAGAAAAGAAATTGATTAAAAGAGAAAAGATTGGAAAAAGAAGCGGGGCTTTCTATCTTACTGATGATGGAAGATCTTGGGTTATTGAGAGATTGAATGCTTTAACGCGGGTACTTGCAGATTTAGAGAGAAAATCTAGAGTTTAAAAATCTACTTTTATTTAATGATTGAATATTTCGGGCGGCGAAAGAACTCTTATATTAACTGATCTAGAGAAACAAAATTTGATATCTTATATAGGGTTGGGGAATATTGGAGAAGCATGCCCCTATAAGTCTTAATTGGCTGGTTAAAGAGTGGGATAAAATTTCAGAAAGCGTATATAAAACCTTTGGTTCTGGAAGCGCCTTTATCTTACGGTGTGTCGGCATAGGCGTGGGCAAAGGATACGCTGAAGTCATCAAAAGCTACGGATTGACCTTCCAAGAAAGCCTGCAATTTCTACGCGAATACTTCGTTAAACGATCATTGGGTAAGCTTAAATTCTCAGAGATAAGAATGGATAATGCTTCAGGAAAAATTATAATTCAGGAAACCAGCCTCCAAAATTCTCATTCACGTTATATTTTATATGGGGTAATTGTAGGTTTTCTTGAAGAAATAGCAAAAAAGAAAATATATGTTCGGGAGATTAAGAACGAATTCCCCACCTTAATAGAAGCGGAATTTCGATTAATGGAAGGTGAAATATAAAGTGATAAGGGTTCCAACGGGAATAGCTAGGCTTGATGAAATGTTAGGGGGAGGTCTACCGAAGGGAAGTACAACTCTGGTTGCTGGAGGACCAGGGACGGGTAAAACAATATTGGCAGCTCAGTTCATATATTCGGGGGCAACAAAGTATGGAGAAAAGGGAGTTTACGTAATCTTTGGAGAGAGCGCTGAAACCTTTAAAAATAATATGCTTTCACTCGGATGGGATTTTGGGAAGCTCCAAGAGAAACGTCAAGTAGAAATTTTAGATTTAATATCTTTGAGAGAGCCAGAGAGTGTAGAAACAACCTTCGATGAAATAGTTGAAACCGCAAGAGTATTAGGGGCTAAGAGACTAGTTATAGATTCAATCACCGCTCTAACCGTTGTATTCAGGGATGTGGCGGAAATAAGAACATTAATCTCTGTTCTTCAAAAGGTGCTCCGTGGATTAAACTGCACAACGATCCTAATTACGGAGGTTCCTTGGGGAA
>CAZWWD010000043.1:0-9360 GCA_964637155.1 uncultured Candidatus Bathyarchaeia archaeon | reverse complement strand
CTCACAAGGAGATCCTCAAGCCAACTATAAAGTAAGGACTGTTCATCTTCTCCTTCAACTTCAACCTCCTCTTCAAATTTACATTCAACATTGGCGGTATTAGTCATAGTCTCAAACATCGCTAGCGCAGCATTCTCGAACGCCTCATTCAGGTTTCTACCATAAGCAGCTATGTAAACATCCGCCATATGCTCCAAAAATTCAAATCTTTGCTTATTGCTCTTCACGCCGATCACCAAAACATATTTTTTCATAAATTAAATTAAGTTAATTATAATAATACTCTGCTATTAATTAGCTTTTACGATTAAAATTTAACAGACTCAGCAAGTAAATTAAAAGTTAAGTTTAATTCGGAGGGAGCAGATGAGCAATTGGGATTTAATAATAGTTGGAGCGGGGCCAGCTGGCTTAACCGCTGGCATATATGGTGCTAGAAGCGGACTTAAAGTTTTAATTCTGGATGAAAAACAGGCAGGGGGCACACTCACTATAATACCGTGGATAGAAAATTATCCTGGTTTCCCTAATGGAATTAGCGGTGAAGAACTCGCCAGAAGAATTATTGACCAATGTAGAAAGTTTGATGTTGAAATGCATGAATTTGAAAGTGCAGTTAAAATAAATTTCCGTGATGAAAACAAGATAGTTAAAACCGATAAGGCGGAGTATTCCACCAAAACCGTTATAATCGCATCGGGCTCCAGACATAAAAAGCTAGGGGTTCCAGGCGAAAAGGAATTTGAGGGGAAAGGCGTGAGCTACTGCGCCCTATGTGACGGAGCTTTCTTTAAGGGGTTAAACGTTCTAGTTGTTGGCGGCGGAAATACAGCGGCGATGTCAGCTATATACTTGGCTGATCTCGCTTCAAAGGTCTATTTAGCTCATAGAAGAAAACAATTGAGAGCTGAGGAGATTTACGTTAAGGAGCTTAATAAAAAGGGAGTTGAAGTATTGTGGAATACTGAGGTTAGAGAGATTAGAGGTAACTCAAAAGTGGAGAAAGTTATTCTCTACAATAATGAAACTGGCAAAGAAAAAGAGTTAGTCATCGACGGGGTCTTCATATTTGTTGGCGAAGAACCAAACAGCGATTTCGCTAAAAAGTCGGGAATAAAAGTTGACGAAGAAGGCTACATAATTGTTGACGCATTACAAAGAACCAATATTGAGGGGATTTACGCCGCTGGCGATGTGACAACATATCCAATAAAGCAGATTGGGACAGCTATTGGTCAAGCTATAGTAGCGGCAACTGAAGCATATAAATATGTGAAAAAACCTTACTATGCCCAATAAGATGACGGTTTACTAAGTATTTTAGCCTAATTCCTTGACGGGATATCTTCCATATATTTTTCCAATCTTAAGCATTAACAAATAATTCTCTAGTTTAATGTAATTAGCCACAGAGTTTCCGCAACCTAGAGCGTATCCTCCTCCTGGAGCACATTTGCTTAAAATATTCTTCACATATTTCTCAAATTCTAAAGATGGCATTCTAGCAAGCTTATCCATGTCTATGCCTCCAAGTATTGCTATTCTGTCGCCATAAAGCTTCTTATATTCTACAACTGGGTAAGATGCGTCTTCATAGGAGTGTTTTGCGTCTATCTTAACGTACTCGATTAGATCATTCATAATGATCTTAAGATTTCCGCAGCTATGTAGTATGAATGGTTTCCCACGCCTATGAACCTCTTCAACGCATCTTTTATGCCATGGAAAAACATATTTTCTCAAAAAACTTGGACTGATCATCGGACCGGTTTTATATCCCATATCATCCCCCATGGATACCGCGCCAACCATCTTATCCTCAGAGCAGATACTGCAGTAATGTGATATTACAGAACCTATTTTTCGAAACATATCTTCAATCAGAGGTGGATCCTTATATAGGGCCTTAAAGAAATTTACAGCTCCCATAAGCCACATAACATTTTCAAGAACACCGCCAGGCGTAAGTGGGATAATCCTCATATTTTTTGGCAGATTTTGCTTCAGAGCATTAAATAATAGCATGAGGACATCATCTATTTCGCTTATATCTGGCCAAGGATACTTTTCAAAATCTTCCCTACTTTCAATAGCTCCCCTATTCTCATCCTGCCAAACTCTTTTATAGCGGCGCAAAGGTGCGGTGTCTTCAGCTAAAATGACATTTTCCCTCGGGAAAGGAGAAGGTAATGTAAGCACTACATAATCATATCCAAGTTTAGAATAGAAATCAACTTGAATCTCAAAGATTCGCCTTAAGATTCTAAAGATTTTTAAATGCTGTCCCGCTTCCACAGTCACCTTTATTTGCTCATAAGTTAAAGCTGTTGGCAGCTGCTTTCCAGTTACAGCTTCTATAACTTCTGGATCAGCAAAAAGATCATAAAATGGAACTCTATCTGGTTCATCTTCAAGCCGCAAAACCGCATCCAGTCGATCAAAATTATTATCCATACTCATTCACAGATTATTGTGACCTAGAAATAATATTTAATGTTTATTTAATGGTGCACATTTCCACGCATCTTATTTTGCTATGTAATGTGATGAGTGTAAATTTATATGTTGTAGGCATTAGATTTTTAAAGTGAAAAAGAAATTGGGGAGAACTATAATGGTGAATGTGCTCATAATTTATGATTCTAAAACTGGAAATACTGAAAAAGCAGCTTTGCTAATTGCTGATGGAGTGAAAAAAGTTAAGGGCGTTAACTGCATAGTTAAGAGGGTTGACGACGTTACTTTAAATGATCTTTTGAGAGCGGATGGAATAATTATTGGATCGCCAACATATTATGGTTGCATGAGTGCAAAAGTAAAAGATCTAATAGATAAAAGCGTTGAAATACACGGCAAGCTTGAGGGAAAAGTTGGAGCTGCATTTACAACTTCCGGTGGAACGGCTACAGGTGCTGAAACAACCATCTTATCGATAATTAAAGCTATGTTAATCCATGGTATGATAGTTAAAGGCAACCCAGATGACAAGCATTATGGACTAGCGATTGAAGAAGCGCCAAAAAGTGAAGAAGACAAGAAAATGTGCCGAGAATTTGGATTTATGTTCGCAAATTTAGTGTATAAACTATTTAAAATTAAAACGGAGTAATTCCCTCTTTTAGTCTAAAGATGATAGAATGGTATGGTAATGTAAATGATAGGGGTCATCTTAGCTGCAGGCGAAGGACAGAGGCTTAGACCCTTAACTCTTACTCGCCCAAAACATATGATACCGGTGGGTGGAAAACCTATTCTTGAGCATTTAGTAAACGCTGTTAGGGCAGCTGGCATAAAAGAAATTTTGATGGTTGTCGGATATAAGGCTGAGACAATAAAGGAGTATTTTGGTAACGGCAGTGAATTCGGCGTCAGCATTAACTATGTGAATCAAAAAAGGATTTTGGGGACAGCTGATGCTATAGCATCTGTAAAGAAGCATGTGAACGAAGATTTCCTAGTCGTGAATGGTGATCTGCTTTCATCATCTGATGCCATAAAATCCGTTATCAAAATGCATGAAAAAGTTAAGTCTATTGCGACCCTAGCTGCGGTCAAAGTGGAAAAACCAGAACAATACGGGGTTTTAAAAGTAAAGGATGGACGGTTAACCGACATAATAGAGAAACCATCTTCAAAAACATCATCTAGTAATCTAGTTAACGCTGGCATATACTTATTTTCAATCGAAATATTCGATTTTATAGAGCAGACAAAAATATCCAAAAGAGGTGAATTAGAGATAACCGACTCAATACATTTAATTGTTAAAAATGGGAAAACCGTTGCTGTAACGGAGATTCCTTCGGATAGCTGGCTGGATATTGGGAGGCCATGGGATTTACTTGACGCCAATATGAGAGTTCTTAAAAGTATTAAGCCAAGCATTCTAGGAAGAGTCGAAAAAGGGGCCCATATTAAGGGACCCGTTTTTGTCGGCAGGAATACAATAATTCGATCAGGCGCATATATTGAAGGACCCGTTTTTATAGGTGATGGAAGCGATATTGGCCCAAACTGCTACGTACGCCCATATACAAGTATAGGTAGAAACGTTAGAATTGGAAATGCCTGCGAAATTAAAAACAGCATATTGATGGACGGTGTGCGCATAGGTCACTTATCATACGTTGGCGATAGTATAATAGGTGAGGGATGCAATTTAGGTGCCGGATCTATTTCAGCAAATCTTCGTTTTGATAAAAAAACCGTTAAGATGAAAATTAGAGGCGAAAAGATCGATACTGGAAGAATGAAAATGGGCGTCATTATGGGTGATAACGTTATGACCGGTATTGGAGCCTTATTTATGCCCGGTGTAACTATTGGGCATAATAGCTGGATTGGACCAAACATAGTTGTCTATAATGATGTTCCTCCGAATACTATTTTAACTCTGGAACAACGGGTCAGACGAAGAAATTTCCAATAATGGCAATAAAGTAATAAATCTGAAATGAAATATTAAGTTCGCATAAAAATAATTAGGGAGTTGAGGCATGTCAACAGCTGAGAGAAGATTTGTTATTGAGGTCTCCTCGCTCGTTGATAAAACTGTTAGCGTTGTGACAGTTGATGGAAAAACTTACACTGGAACATTAGTTGGGATAAATCCAGAAAGCTTAAGCTTATGCCTCTCGGAGGCGAAGAATCAAGAGGGGCAAACAATACCTAAAATCGTGTTAAGCGGAAGCAGAGTAGCTGAAATCCTTTCAACTGAGAAACCATTTGATCTTAGAGGTTTAGCAGAGAGACTTGAAAGAGTATTCCCAAGAATGGTTAAGCTCTATGAGAAAGAGGGTTTCATATGGGTTATGGACAGAATTAAAGTAACACAGGACGGAGTTGTCGAAGGAAGTGGTCCTGCAGCGGAAAGAGTGCAAAGAGTATATCGCCAATTCTTACAGGAGACAAAGGGAGAATAATAGTGTAATATTATGAAATCTGCTATTAATTTGATTTTTCTTGCTTATATAGCATAGAATATGCTTTTTATTTCAAATTAACCATTCGGGTTTACTTCGTTCATCTTTTCTTTTAGGTTTAGATAACGCTCCAAAATCAAATGGTGATAAAACACTTATCAAATCCGCTGGATCACCTAAATCACTTAAATCAATCTTAATCTTCAGCATTTTTGAGAGAGCCTTCAGGAGCTCGATGGCAGCTTCCTTGTCTGGATAATTCCCCGGAGTCTCAGATAGCAAACAGAGTCCTCTAAGATCACGAAGCTTGCACATGCCAATTAGAAGGCCAGCAATCCCAAAAATGTTTATGGTTAAAGCTTCAGCACCCAATTCTTTAGCAATATTTGCTGTTTCAATGTCGGATGCGGCAAAATATAATTTAGGTCTAGTAGTTGCTCTTCCTGGTCTGTAGCCTCCAAGCGTTATAATAAACTTACAACCTAAATTTTCAGCAACATCTAGTATACGTCCACAGAGTTCGTATTGACCACGAGGTGTAAGTGCCTGAGTGTTTCCATGCAAAAGTATTAGGTCCCGTCCACCCTTTTCTGAGTCTCCTTTACAATAGTAAAGCTGATTAACTGGATATTTAAGGGAACCCATTTTGCCAGTAATGATCATATCATGGAAGAATGATGATCTGATTTCGCAGAAGATCTTTGCTTTAAATTTCTTTATGAGATATGCAACTGCAATATTTGCAACAAGTCCTATGCCAGGCAGCCCTTCAATTAGAACAGGATCCTTTAAATTAGGCTTCTCGTAAATTTTAATTTCACATACCAAAGAGATTTTCACCCTTATCTTATGAATTAGAATATGTGGTCAAACTAATAAACATATGGTTGGCGTGTTTGGGTATGATAAGTTTCGAGATTCAGCATAAAGATCTTTTAGCTAGAATCGGAAAGTTTAAAACTAAAAGTGGCATAATTGAGACTCCAGCTTTTCTGCCAGTTATAAATCCAGCTAAAAAAATTGTGACTCCAAAAGAGTTATGGGAGAATTTTGATTGTAAGGCTTTAATAACAAATGCGTATATTGTTAAGAAGCATTTCAGCGAAGAAGCTATAGAGAAGGGAATTCATAAAATACTTGGGTTTCCTGGCGTCGTGATGACGGATTCAGGTGCATATCAGATTTTAACTTATGGAGATGTGGAGGTAACTAACGAAGAGATCATAAAATACCAAGAGAAGATAAACACGGATATTGCAACAATACTTGATCTTCCAACCGGATGGAGAGTTTCCCTAGAACATGCTAAGTATACTGTTGAGGAAACTTTTAGGAGAGCTAAAAATTTAGAGACTCTGAAAAGTCGTAGAGACATTGCATGGGTTGGACCAATTCAAGGAGGTTGCTACATTGATCTTGTAAGGACTTCAGCTAAAAAAATGGGAAGTCTCCCATTCGACATTCATGCCCTAGGAAGTCCAACACCAATTATGGAACAATATTTATTCAGCACACTAGTTGACATGGTAATTGCAGCCAAGATGAATATTCCGGTAAATCGTCCATTTCATCTTTTCGGGGCTGGTCATCCATTTATGTTCTCTTTGGTTATTGCATTGGGATGCGATCTTTTTGATTCGGCTGCATATTCGCTTTTCGCCAGGGAGGATCGATACTTGACTGCTTATGGGACGATACGGCTTGAAGAACTAGACTACTTGCCTTGTTCATGCCAAGTCTGCGTTAAACGTGAGCCAAAAGAGCTCAGAGAGATGCCTAAAAATGAAAGAGAAAGAGAATTAAGTAAGCATAATTTGTACGTCTGCTTTGCAGAAATTAAAAGAATTAAACAAGCAATAATTGAAGGTAGACTCTGGGAATATATGGAGATGAGAGCGCATAGTCATCCATCGCTTCTCCAAGCATTAAAGAGAATACAAAAATACAGCAAGTATATTGAGAAACACAGTCCATGCATTAAGAGAAAAGGACTATTCTTTTTTGGTTCAACTGGACTAATGAGACCGGAAGTGATCCGCCACTTTGAAAGATTAAAGAAAAGATATATACCGCCAAGATGGGCTAAAGTTTTGCTCTTAATTCCAGATTCCGAAACCAAGAAGATTCGTGGACGTAAACATCTTAAAAGGACTATTCAAAGGGTATGCAGAAAACTTAGCTTAGATATAAATAGTATCCATGCATGTTTTTATTCGCCGCCCTTTGGCGTCATACCAGTAGAACTCTCAGAAACTTTTCCACTTTTTCAGTATGAGTATGCTTACCCGCCAGATGAAAATACAGTAGATTACATAGTTCAGAGAATCATTGAGTATATAGCTGACAAATCTTACACAACTGTTATAATTCTAACAGGAAGGGATCAATGGAATAAAAACGTAGCGGATCTTTGCATCAAAAAATCCTCCGAATTTAAAATTAAATCTGAAATGTTGATTTTAGGGATATAACTTAATTTTTTGTCGCTTTAATCAGAAATCTCAAAAAAGTTAATATTAGTGACTTAAATAGTTAATTAAAGTTAAAAATAAAATTAGATGGAACAAATGTAATAAGAATTTGGACGGTGGAGATAATATCGTTGGAGATCAAGTTTTTAGGTGGAGCTAAAGAGGTTGGTAGAGCTGCAATAGCTGTAAAGACGAGTAAAGCCCAAATCTTACTTGATTATGGAGTTATGCTTAATCATACACCTGGCTTTCCAATGCACATTCCACCCAAAGAGGTTGATGCAATAATTGCAACGCACAGCCATTTGGATCATTCTGGGGCGATCCCAATATTCCACATTAGTGAATCAAAGCCTGTTTATGGCACCATCTTAAACTTAGATTTAACAAGCTTGCTGATAAAGGATTTCATCCATTTATCAAGTTATTACTTGCCCTATGAATATATAGAGCTTAACTCAATGATTAGAAGTCACATAAACATTAATTATAGGGAAGAAATTAAAATAGGGGATATAAAGTTTGAGCTTCTGAACTCCGGTCATCTCCCGGGTGGAGCTTCAGTGCTCGTAGAAGCTGAAGGCAAGCGCTTGCTATACACAAGCGATTTTAATACGATAGAAACACGGCTCCTCCCAGGCGCCGATCAGAATTACGGAGAGCTAGATGCCGTTATAATCGAAAGCACATATGCTGATGAAGATCATACTGAACGGAAAATTCTTGAGGAAAAATTCATTGAAGAAGTAACTGAGGTTGTGGAGTCTGGTGGCACAGTTCTGGTTCCAGCGTTCAGCGTAGGTAGAGCACAAGAAATTGCATGCATTCTAGCAGCTCACCATTTCGAGTATCCAGTTGTCATAGATGGCATGGCGCGAGAAGCTAGTAGGATACTAATGAATCACGTGGAATTCCTTAAAGATCCCCAGTTATTTATGGATGCCGTTCACATGGTTAGCTGGATTGATGATTGGAGAGAACGTAAAAGAGCTGCGAAGAGACCTGGCGTCATAATTGCACCAGCTGGCATGTTAAAGGGTGGACCAGCTTCATATTATGTCCAAATAGTTGGAAAGAAATCTAGAAATGCTATTTTTCTTGTCGGATACCAGATTCCAGGGACTCCTGGCCGAGAGCTCATGGATAAAGGTAGATGTGTTATAGACGGAAAAGTTCGGAAGATCAAGGCTAAAATAGGTTTCTTTGACTTTTCGTCTCATTGTGGGGCAAAGGAACTGAAAGAGACTGTTAAAAATTTGAGGGGAAAGCCTATTGTCTTCACATTTCATGGAGCCAACGGGAACTGTGAGAGATTTGCAAAGTGGATTAAAAAGGAAGTAGGTTTAGAAGCTAAGGCTCCAAATCCTGGGGACACTTTTACAATTTAGGCTTTTGAGAAAAAATGAGGATATTCCTAATTCGAGTTGGAAATGTTGAAAGAAAAATCCTTTCGTTTGTTAAAGAGGGAATAGAGGACTCTCTTCAAAAAGAAGATTGCGTTATTCTTGAGAATATTATTCAATTACCTAAGGAAGCTTATAATCGCTCAAGGAAACAATACAAATCTCAACCAATATTAAATGAAGTGTTAAAGTGCGCTCTAAAGCTTGAAAAAGTCATGAGAAAACGATGCGTAGTGCTAGGCGTCACTGAGGCAGATATTTATGCTCCAGGGATGAATTTCATTTTTGGCGAAGCTCAATGTCCGGGGAAAGCTGCAATAATATCCTTATTCAGACTCAGACCGGAATTTTATGGAGAGAGGCCAAACGAGAAGCTTTTCATGGAAAGAGCGGTGAAAGAAGCTGTCCATGAAATAGGTCACGCTTTTGGGCTAAGACATTGCGTAAATCCTCTTTGCGTCATGCATTTTTCATTGCACATATATATGACCGATAGAAAATTATCGAAATTTTGCAGTAAATGTTCGGCAAAAATAAAAATGCTGAATTCCCTTTCAATATAAG
>CAZWWD010000042.1:8133-9667 GCA_964637155.1 uncultured Candidatus Bathyarchaeia archaeon | reverse complement strand
TCGGAAAAGTAGGCTGAAGCTGCGGCCCCGTACAGAGCTAAGTTAGGCTTTAAATTTTCTTTAGCGTCTTTGTTGGATGTGTTGCTATGCAAATCACCGTCTCCTTTTTGATTCTCAGAGTTTAGATACTTATTTTACACACTGATAAAACCTTTACGTTGACGTATCTGCAGAGAAGATGAGGCTTTAATTGGCTTTGCAGGTCTTTAGAAGAAGGCTTAAGGTGAAGCTTGCGCTTCTTTTTCCGCCTTGGCAATGTATCTGGCTCGATCCTTACTTGGTAGGAACCTCCACAATAGTAGCTGCGTTCTAAGATCGTCGACAAATGCGTATGAACCTCTGACCCAGATGTCCTCGTCTCCTGAAATCTTTTTAAGGATTATTCTGAAGCTGCAGCTCTTTTCCATCACGTTTCTTACAACAGTAATGTCAACGCTCTCTGAGACCCCGGCCTCATAGGGGGCTAGGGCAACCTCCAGATGTAGTCTCGGCTCATCAGTCTCTATGGAAAATAGCTTAATCGCATCTATTCTGTAGTGGGGTCTTTCAGCACCCATACCAAGGTAGTATTCCCTTAGGAAGATAATCAGTCCCTTAATCTCTTCAATTTCCATTTTTAGTGGAAGAGGCATTTCCCAAATGCCTTTTTTCGGTTTGGTGGGAGGCTTCCACTTTCTCTCAAGAGACGGTGTGATGATCTTGGATGTTAAGCGAGCCGGGTATAAGGAAGAGGCGAATGAAGCCAGTAACAATACGGCAAGAGAGAGCATCATGAAGAGAGACGCATAATTAGGAGTATACTCTGGTGGAAGCAAACCTGTTGCCCGGAATATTGTGTTTCCGGCGAACCCTAAGAAGTAGCCTATGAAGACACCGAGAACTGAGTAGGTGATTGACTCCAGAATTGACATGAGGATTGCGCCGCTCGGAGACAAACCGAGAGTTGCGTAAACTTGCATGTCTTTAATTCTTTCCCTCTGTATGCCAATTAATGCCGCTACGGCATTTAAGGATCCAAGTATGACGATGACTATGATCCCCTCTAAACCGAAGGCTGTGAATGTTGAAACCCTTGAGAAAGCAAATACCTTTTCTTCAACCCCAACGTAAACGGATAAATCTAGAATGTTAGCTAAATCTTTTGACAATTCGACTATGCGTTGCCGATCAATCTGCCCTGAAGGAAAGACTATGGATACTTCAGCTACGTAACCGCCAAGCTCTATGGCGAGATCGAAGGGAACGACTATTATCCGTGATAGTGAGAGCGGCGGTGGTTGCTGACCGGACATTAAGGGCACGGAAGCGCCTATACCGAGTATACCAACGAAGTATGGATCGATGGGTGATATGCTTGTGCCTCTTAAGCTCCTTAGTACATCAGAAGATATTATAGATGTGTTATAGATTCCAGCGATCCTAAGCTTTGTCCCCTGAACAATCACCTGGTCGCCCAGACTGACTCCTAAAGTTTCAGCGGCGCTACTCGGTATTAAACAGAAACGTTCTCCTTTATAGGGAATAATAGGCATTA
>CAZWWD010000042.1:0-8033 GCA_964637155.1 uncultured Candidatus Bathyarchaeia archaeon | reverse complement strand
GCGCTACTCGGTATTAAACAGAAACGTTCTCCTTTATAGGGAATAATAGGCATTAAAGAGTAATTGGAGAAAAGAAGTTTCATATCCTCAAAGGCAAGCCCCAGTATGGCGTTTATTTGGTAAGTGATGTTCTTCGCCATTCCCTCTTCAGATCCCACTCTTGTTACAACACCTATGCTGGGACCTATCGATGAGGGATAATACCATGCTCTAGGCATTACCATGCCTTCCTCGCCTACGACGCCTCTAATAATGTCTACGGTGTATGGTCCAAGTACATCCTCGGTCGGCAGGCTGAAACCATTCTTAACTAGAATACTGGGGTAAGAAGATGGAGCTCCGATTTCCCAAGGAACCTCTTTTATCCCGATGTACGGTGAGATTGAGGTAAGTGAGGTGAGAGCAAAGGAAACCGTTATGAAGTTTATGAGTACAAGAACTGTTCTAAACTTTCTTCTACGCATGTTTTCTATGGAGATGCTGAAGGCGGTGCTGGTGAGCTCCGTCCTCCCGCTTTCAATGACGTGATATCCCATAAGAGCATAAGATACTTCCTTCAGGATTCTCTGAGTCTTATCCGCTAGGATTCCCGCCGTTAACGTGAAAAGTGTGAGAGAGAGAAGCCCGAGGATGGCCATTGTGGAGTTAGTCATCACTGTTAATGCTGGATGAACAAATCCGAAGAGCCCTAACGCAAACGCGCCTATTAAGAGAATACCTATTAGTTGACGTTTGCCCGAAGCATGTATAAGGAGGCGTTCAAGGAGAATGGCGTTTAGAATTATTAGGGCGAAGAAGAAGAGGCTGGTCTTCCCGGAGTCATCGTAAAGGGCCATCACCTCATCATAGGCTTTAGAACCCCAAGCCCAAGCTGCAAGCGCTTTCACATAAGCTTTCTCGTAGTATTTATCCCGATAGAAACGGAGCGCGTCCTTAAGATACTGTTCAGCCTTCAATAGTTTCTCCTCAGCGCTCAGACTTCTTATCTCACGAGAGCTGAGATCGTTGTATCTTTTCCTTGTAAGCAACACGATGTCTTGAGCGTATTTTAAGGCGTTCCCTTCATAAATGCTGGGGGAGTTACCGATGGCCAATATACCGGTTCCTTCAGGCATCTTTTCGCTTGCGTTGACAAGAATTAGAAATGGTCGATACGCTAGGGGTCTTGATACGCCTCCTCTTTTAGCCATCACCATTACTCTGCTGGAGGGAAGTGTAAACACTAAGGCAACAGACTCGAATCCATTATAGTAAACACCGTAGAATAAAGGTTCACCTTTAGAATCGAAGTCTTCTGGTATAACTGTGCATCCCTTAGAGTAGAATAGTCCGCCGTTCTGGCCGATTGAAGGAGCCCTAGAATCCAAGAGTAAGCCAGGTGTCCCTCTGTTGGGATCAAACACATCGAATAGAGTTATAGTGTTAACTCTCATCAGCACAACGGAGCATTTGTCTGGATGAGTTATAGGGGAGGCAACCGGCGAAATAACCTTTGCTCCATATACGCCTTTATCCGGCGCGTAAATTATTTTGCCCGAAGTCTCATTAACAACCCAAGCATCCACAATATATCTGCTGGGAATAAACGGGTAGGGGGAGAGACCGTGAATCTCGAATCTTCCGTTCTCATCGCTGTAGGTGAGGTACTTGTTGAAGGGATAGGGATACGGGTAGTAATTGGTGCCTATGATTATTCCTAAGGAAACTTGGACTAGAGCATGGGGGACTGGAGTGTACCATCCGTTAGTCAAGTTATATTCTAGGGTCTCCCCCTTAAGCGTGATGAACCCTGAATACTGGGAGAACCCGCCGGGCTGAATGAAGACTCTAGTTGGGGAGGTTTCACTCCAAGAGAGACCCCACTGAGGCTCATTAATAAAGGAGTTCACTATATGCGTAATTATAATAAGCTGGGGGGCCAGCTGAGAAATCGCTCCTGCGGGCAGCTTAATGTTTGAACCTTTCCACTGCTTACTTGTGTATGCTGTTTGAATTGTAAAGGAAACTCCCCTAGTCATTTCAGCCGGTTCAGAGTCAAGCATGTAATAGTAATTCTCTGTTCCCCAGAACATTTCATTCGTAAAGAATTCCTGAACAAGATTAGATGGCTCGCTTCCAGTGAGATTTTTAATTATTGACGTAAGTTTAGGGTCATGCAGGTATTTGGTGAAAAGCTGGCTTCGAACCCAACCGTATCTTACGGCGATTCCGCTTGCAACGTCTACTGTGCCATATAATGTTCCGGCTCCTCCCCGAAGAACCTGTAAGCCTGACCCCAGGGGGTCTAAATCACCGATGTTGATTAGCATTAGCGGCCTTAATGTCCCATTCTGAACTGCAGGACTAAAGTAGTAGTCCTCTACAAATTCCCTCGCTCCGCTTAAGGCCTGCCAGTGACCTGAAAAGAAGACGAACCAAACGGTTCTGAGCGGTGTTGTACTGCTCATAACTCTTGCTAGTTCCAGTAGATAAGCCGGAGAAATAGCCTCCATAGGTGAGTTTGCAAGCAAAGGGGCTGGCGCCCATGTATCATAATGTGAAGAAACTATTATCACATCATTACTTTGAGAGCCGGGTAAAATTCCAATTATATTACTCGCCGTAATCTCGCGATAATACATTCTTGAGTGGATTATTACGCTTAGGCCCTGCTCCGCCGCTTTTTTGAGGGCAAGACCTGTTTCATAATCCACAAGCAGACGGGGGAAGTAGAGGGGAGCCTCAATGAATTTGGCGAGAGCCTCAGTGTAGGTCGACTCCTCTTTTGACGCAATAAATATAACCCCCTTGGCTCCTAATTTGGCAGCGTTTAACCAGTTGTTTCCGCAGTCATATTCCATAAGAACAATTGAATCCTTAACTTCCTTACCTTCGAAGAATTTTAACTCACCGGTTTCAACGTATATTAGATGACCTTTTAATCCCTCTGGAGGCGTCGGTGAAGTCTGAATTCCATTAGGCCACATTGCGTAAGCCCTATACCATACTTCGGTGCCGTCATTTTCTAAAACAATAACGCTGGATCCCTCATCTAATGGCACAATGGTCTTGTACTGGTGGCGAACAACCTCTAAACCATATGAACGCAGCGTGTTCTCAATATATTCTGCGGTTTTGATCGAACCATTATAGCCAGTTACCCTAGATCCGAGCTTAGAGATATTGCGAACGTGGTTTAGAATTTTCGTGTAATTGATATTCTCTGACAAATTTTCAATATCGAAGGCTTCACTACCAGCAACCATCTGAGATAAGCATTCCCCCAGAGCGAGAGGCGTGAAATATAAGGGAAGCAGATACGTAAATAGAACTGCGGTTAGAATGAAGAAATGTTTTCTCTTCACCCCTAGTGTAACCACGGTTTTACACCATATGTGTTTTATGCTTTATTAACTTTTATTAATATAGAAATTATCAAATTATCACTTAAAAATTTTTGAAAAATATACAGACATAGAAGCCCCGGCTTGCATCATTAATTTAACCGCGATGTCACCAAGGCCACACCCACGCAGCTTTAGCTAGTAGAGTCATCGAGACGCCGATCCCCATGAATACGCCGACGCCGGCCAATATTCCCGCTGCGAGAATCCCTCTGACGAAATCCCATTTTTCTCTACCGATGTATCTTCTTATTACATAGTGGCCTATAAAAGATCCTAGGAAGGTTGTTATCGCGTTAGGTGGGAGAGTATAGCAACCTACAATAAAGGCTACGGGTGAGAATGGAATTCCTATTCTCTGTAGCAGACTGCCTGCAAAATAGAGTATAAAAGAAAAGATGCTTGTGACCCCGAATAGGAAGGGATCCAGTCTTATCTGTCTTGTTACGTATAATGAATCGTTTGTTGCGTACATAGGCCAGTAAATTATGGAGGCAGGATAGGCGCTTGAGGGTATCGGTGCAAGTCTCCAGAGAGCGTCAACAATTATCAATCCGAAGGCAAGATTTAGAAAAACTGCTATAATCCACGTCTTAAAATAATCCTTCGGATTCGTTTCCGTTATATATGAAGCCTTAACCATCTGAGATACGCTGCCAGGCGTTCCTAAACAGATATATGGGGAGGTTACCCATCCAGCGTATCCCTGATAGGGGGATAAATAAACGATTGCTTGCCATGGCCAAGGCATATTAGGAAAGAACCCTATCTCGCCTACGGAGTAAGCCGCTAATATGCCTATTAGAGGGCTGAGAACAAGAGATGTTAACAGAGGGATATAAATAGGCATTTCAGGAACTAATAAACTGAATAATGCAACGGATCCTAAAGAGCCTACTAGAAACAAAACAACGGCGAGAGTGAATGAAGGGAAGCATTCTGACATGCTTCTATCTTTTTTAATTCCTTGACTTAACGCTTTTACGATGTTCTTTCTAAGGAGGATAACGAGCGCCGCCGCCAATCCTACGGCGAATCCAAATTGAGGGGAAATCCATATTCTCTGAAATGTCCTCTGATAGATGGAGGCAATAGACATGCCGGGATGGTACTCGTTCGCCCATTTTGGGAAGAACCCTGGATTTACTGTAAACAAACAGTTTAAGATAACCCACACTAGTAAAGAGCCGGCCAGCATGTTCACTGAGGTACTTAGAGGAAGCACTAAGCCGAAAACAAATGATGCTGGATCAGTCGCCACACCTACTATCGCCCCTGGAACATATTTTTCAGTATACCAAGTCAGATCCGCCCAAGGTAGGGGCAGTATCTGCACGCCCACGATAAGACTTCCATAGAGGAGAGCACCATATATTAAGCCAGAATAAAAGCCCATCATGAAAATCCTCAGCCTTTCTTTTTCTTGACCGGAAGCGGATATAGTTTCAACAAGGGATGCGTCAATAGTGGCGAACGGAAACCTCAGCTTCAACACTTCAACGGTAGTATAAGACAGAAGAATACTTAACCCTAAGTCGCCTAAGAACCCTAGGATAAAGAAAAATGTGGCAACAAGAATAGGTTTCAACCATTCAGGTTGAAAAAGAGTTCTAAACATGTATGCGCTTGAACCAGGTGGCGGAGCAATCCAGTCTGGTACAAGATGTGGAAGGGGAACCCCGTTAATTGAGTAAGCATAGGTGACTGGGGTATTAACAAAAAAAGCCCTATAAACAAGCCAATAGTAAGGTGGGATGGTTGCGGCCACAGCGCCTATAGTCGCATAGATGATGAAAATTTCCTGTTTTGAGAGAGGATTACCTGTACGCCTAGCTATTTCCGAAAGCAGAATAGTGATGACATAGACGGCTGCTGTAGCAACCATCACGCCGATTGTTAGGTTCAAATAAATATTTACCGGGATGAACAGTAATGCGGTTGTTACAAGTCCAAAGAAGGCTCTCCATGTAAGCCCACGTTTAAATTTAACCACATTCCCGGAGACTGATTCCATAATTCTCCTTTCCTAACGTAATTATTGTGGTAATAATTTTAGTATTATTTTAATAGAGTAAAGACTTGTATAATTTATAATTTTTACGATAATAAAGTACTTTTTCGTTTATTTTACATAAAAAAGAAAGAAGGAAGTTTAGGGCACATAGTAGCTCTGAAATGTTGGTAAAATCACTGATGTAAACTCTGCGAACCATGCCAGTAATGTTGGAGCAGCATAACCCCACACGAGGCCGGCTGAAATCGATATAATGTACCTCGATAGACGGGTCGGTCCAACTGCTCTTATCAGTATTAGCCGCAGAATAAGTGCGACAAGGGCGTTAAGCCATATGTAATCCGTATATGGAACGGCGAAGGCAAAAGCGGCGGGGTCTATGAAGAACCCTGGAACCTTCATTCTTAGAAGGTAGATAATCATGAACACGATGAAGCCTAAGCCAAACCATGGAAGGTTTGCAAAGTAGCTGTATTCATCGGTTATCCCGGTTGAGTTCCACGAAAATACGCCAAACCAATACTTCCACCAGTGAACCCAAGGAGCCCAAGAATTAGTGTGGGTTACTCCTCCACCATGGGCGAGGATCCATAGATAGGTAAAGAAGCTAAATGGGACTCCTATTGCAAGTAGGACAATTGTGCCTATAAAGACTTGCTTTAAATTGGCCTTCGTCTCTCTGGCAATCTTATAAATTCCAGCAATCCCACCTGGACTTGGACCACAGCATCTCAGCGACCAACAACCGTTGAATGGAATCTGCATGGTTGCTGTAGCCAGGCCTGCGGGAGTCATCGTTTCAAGTCCGGGCGCGCTCGGCCAGTATCCTAGCTTAGCTCCAAGAGACCACCATAATGAATGGCCTCCCCACTGCACGAAGTCGATTGCATGGAACCAGAACATGCTTGTTAGCTTACCTAGAACCGTGTATACTATAAAGGCGAAGAGTATCATTAAAACTGCGATCAGCGGTGGAATTCCAACTCCTACAAACATTATTAGAATCAGAGCTACTACTATTATGCCGAAGATTGTTACCGCCCTTAGTGAAAGCCCATTTTCAATCTTATCTTCGCCGGTGAGCGCTCTATATAAGGTTCTGAATCGTCCTCTAAGACTCCATAAGGTAACGACGCCGAAGCCTAGAACAACGCCAACCCACATAACCTCATATGGAAAAGGATACCAGTTGCCGGGTGTGTCCTCGAAGCTCCAGACGAACTCTATCCCAGGCTGGTAAGGCATCATTCCCGTTTGAATAGCTATAGTAGGATATATCACAGCGAAGCCTAGCCACACTATGATGAAGGTTGCCAGCGAATTAGTTGGGAGGAGAATCCATAAGGCAACCTGATCTATTTGAAGGGTTCCCCTAGCCATCATACCAGGCAGGACCGCTGCCAGAGGCGTAAAATCTATGGGGGTAGCTCCGTATTCCTGACCTCCGGCCGGTATTATGGGAAAGAACTGCGCTAGGAGGGGTAGAGCTGACGTCGCTATTCCAATTACGAAGCAAACCCAGAAGATCTTGTACTCGCTGATACGGGAGGAAAACCATTCAACCTTACCGGTTTCCTTATCCATACCTGTGGATGCTTTAATAACATAAAGTATTGGGAGCTGCATTGGGAATAAAAGTCTCTCCTCTCTTACCCATCGCTCTCCCCAAAGGCCAAACGCTAGGAAAATTATGAGGAAGTAGGTCAGAAGTAAATATGCTGACCAAAATAGGATCGGTACGACGAACTCGCCTATTGGGAGAACCTGCCCTGGGCTCAGCCCATTGTAGAATATATCAAGGGTTTCAGAACTCGATGGGAACATGTAGGTTGGAAGCCAATTTCCTAGATAATCGCTTATCCAGTCTTCTATGCGGGTCATACCTGATGCAATAAATGTTTTCTCTATGTAATCTGGGAAAACATCCCCCAGCGCTACTGGACCGATTCCTGCAGTCAGCAGGAAAACCACGTAGAGCACGGTCATCTCGGCGGGAGTTAACTTTAACCTTGGATTTATCTTCGCAAGTAAAGCATTCACCAAAGCATAGAAGAAGAATGGTAGCATCACTGTACTAATTACTTCGCCTCTAGAAGTATAGAGGAATGTTAGGTTCCCCAGAAATATCAGTATGACCATCAGAATCAGGCTTACACCAAAGCTCCTTACCGTCAAAGCATTGTTTATCTCACCATATTCCTCTTTGCTCATTTTTCCTTCCCATACTTTCATTATATCGACAAATTTATAAAAAATTTTATCACATATTAATCATCTTTCTCCCGAGAAGTCGAACAGCCCCTCATATGCGCAAAACTCAAACCTTAACAACTGAACGTTCTTACAGCAAGATAGCTTAAACTCCAATAGCAACAATCTCATCTTTTAGGATCGGTCTGACGGCTAAGGAGAGATCTTCCCGTTTTTAGAGCATCTAACCAAAAACAAAGAAAACAATCTTATGAGAAAGAAGAGTTCAGCGGCTTGAGAACAAAAAAGCAGTGGAACAATCAACTATAAGCGAACTTCGAGTTGCGTGAACTGATGATGCTTTAAGGTTAGAGAAGCCTCCATTCCAATCTTAAATGTTACGCACACTACTTTAATAGAGCTTTTGAAACAATTATGTCTTCTGA
>CAZWWD010000041.1:0-10001 GCA_964637155.1 uncultured Candidatus Bathyarchaeia archaeon | reverse complement strand
ATTCATTACGGAAAACTGTAGCGCATTACGAAATTCTGTAACGCTTGTAGCAAGAGCAATAAAGTCTATTTTAAGCATAGTTTCTTAAATTAGTTGGCGGAGATGAGATTTGAATCCGCGAAGAAAGCATGAAAGTCTTCAATAATATAATCTGGCCGCTAAATCCTCTTTTATGGGCGACTATCAATCTTAATTAGATTAAGAATCTGCGCCTTACATGCCTTACTATTCAACATCATTCTCTTTTCCTTCGCCTATAAGGGATGATATCACCTTCGATATATCGAATTTCGGTGTTCCATTAACGTAGCAGAGCCCGAAGCACGCGTGTACTGGGCTGTTTTCACTTTTAATCTTTCTGTGAAAGGGGTTATCTCTCCATTCATAAATGAAGGCGCATTTTATCCTATTTGAGTAGTCTCTATTCACTCGATTTATCAGATGAGCTAATTTTAAGTATACTTTCATGAAGTTGTTTGGATCTTGAAGAGGCATTATTTTTGTTCCATCACGAAGTTCAATGATCGGTGTCTTTGCTTCCTCACTTTTCTCCGTGACTTTAAAGTCTACTCCAGCGTGGAGTCCAAACTCGCTCAATATGAGAGGTTTATCATATTTTTCAAGCTCATTTAGTAGGGTTCTAAGCATAAGCTCAAATTTTACTAATCTCAAATTGGTTTCTCTATCATCTGTTAGAAATCTTTTGTTGTGTTTAAACGCATTAAGGGTGAACCAGTCTTTCGCTTCCATCGGATAGCAATTGAGGGAGTATATGTCAACCGCTTCAACAATGGGAATAATCCACTCTTGAAGTTTCCCATTCACCCCCAGTCTAAATCCTTCCATAGCGTAGGTTACCGGCGTGTTGAATCCGTATTCGTGCATAAGCCGCTTCGTTGCTATAATAAGGTTTGAAAGGGCAAACGCCAATCTTCCCGTAAATCTCCAGTTGGGCGGTTCACCCGCTCCATATTCCCTAAGTTCGTTCCCTAAGCATACTGCAATTAGGGGGACATTTAGCTCATGCGTCTTCAAAATTTGATTTCGCTTAAGTTCCTGATGCCAATCCTTTATAAGATTCACGGGATCCACGCTTATTCCCGCATAAAGGCTCATGTTCAACCTCTTTAGGACGCCCGCTATTTTTTCGGAGTGTTCATAGTTGTAAGTTCTAGCGGCCTTAACACCAACCTGCGCAGCCTTAATAAAACCGGAATCCTCAATCCTCTTGACTCCACTGGGATGAAACCACGCTCCAACAATCATGTTTTACACCATTCCATTCTTTAATCTAACATGGCTTAAATGTTTCTGGTCGAAAGCTCATCTATTAATTTAATAGGGAAGTATCCAAATATTTTTCAGTATAAGCTTGATTGCAACACTTAATGTTATAATTAGACCTGTTCCTAAGGAGAGTCCTGCCACAATTGTGTTTCTAAAGCTCATCCAAAATTCCTTTCCAACTCTGTGTTCAATAAGTTTCCCAATAGCCATTCCTATGAGGAGCGCAGTTGGGTACGGTATGGGCTGAGACATGCCAAACGCCAATGCGATTAAGGGAATGCTAATTTGCGTTACTTCACTGAAGACAAATATGCCTACCGCACATAAGAAAGAAACAAGTAGCGATAATGGGTTAAGCAGACCGCTTCCCATGGAAGCGAATAAACGAAGCCACTGCGCTTGAACTGGCCAATATATATTTGTGCCAGGATACACATTTGAGGGCATAGGGGCTATCCTCCAAAAAACGGAAACGTATATGAAACTTACAAGCCAGGCAATTGGGAAAATTAGGAAGTACGCTTTATACATGCTTTTTGATGAAGTATTACAAATCTGTCCAATTTTCATAAAGTAGCAGAAATCAGCTCCAAAGGTTGTTATGATAAGGGGGGCGAACCAAACTTGGGTATTAGTGAACCCCGTTAGACCCATATAGGCTAGGAAAACTCCCTCTTTCACATATGGAACATCCTGTTTAATGCCGATAATCCCATAGGATCTGGTGCCAACTAGAGTGTAGATAAATGACCATCCTGACGATAAAGCGAAGGCAAGCAAAATAAAGGTAAGCGGTAGATCAGCTATCAGATAGCTTGTAAGTATGACGGAGCCAACCGTGGAGCCAAAAAAGAGGATGAGAAGAAACCAAAGGGGATAATTATCTACGTTTTTACCGGACCTGATCCTTGAAAGACTCTTCACGGAATCTATGAAAATGCGGGGTCTTCTTAGGATAGGTAAGATGCCGGCTGCCACTGAGAAGCCAATTAGCGGACTAACCCAAACCTGAAATAGGGAGCGCTGATAAATCGTTAATAAAGAGGAACCGGGCGACCAGTAGCTGAATAACCCTCTGAACCAAGATAAAGGAGATTCAGGACTAGTTAAGTAGTTTCCAATGAAGTAAAATGCTAATCCTCCTGCAAATGTTGCTAAAACAACATTCGGAGATAAGATGAATCCCAGCGCTATAGCGAGTATATCGGTCGCGATGCCAAATGATGCCCCGGGAAAAATGGGCTCTACTAGCTTGGTGAGATCTATCCACGGTATTGGTAAAACTATGTATTCTAAAACCAAAATTGGGAAGTAGATGAAGAGTCCATAAATAAATCCTAGAGCTGTTGAAATTAGAAATACTTTATTTCTTTTAGGGTCGGGTCTTTCAGTAAGCGTTATTATAGCGTCGGCAGCAACCTGAGCTGTAGGAAAGGGAAGATTTTCAGCTTCAATAAATATGCTTTTCGAAATGAACGCCATAGACATATCGGCGAGCTTCCATAAAACACCTGTTAAGAGAGCTACGAGAATAGGTGCGACGAAATAAGGGGAAAAGAACGTTCTTGTTATCAGCACATTTGTTTCCGGCGGAGGAGCCCACCAGTCTGGAACATCCAGACCGAAGGAGTAGGGGCTTGCCCTAAACCATGCATTATATATCCATTGAATACCAATCACCTCAAATGCGATTTGATGCCCAAGCATCCATATAATAAACGATTCCTGCCTAGTTAGGGGTTTGCCAGCCAAAAAGCTCAGTTCAACTGCTAAAAGAAGCAAAGTATACTGGATGCCGGAGCTTAAGTTACCGCCTGTGTAAAGCTGATACCATATGGCTGCTGGCAACAAAACAACTATGCCGTAGATCACAACAAGGAGGGAACGCCAAGTAAGTCCTGAAATATAGATTTCATCTTTCTCAATTACCATGGTTTAGAGTCTCCATATTTTTAACTTTAATTGAGATTCCGCTCTCTTTATGAACTCAAGTTTATCCGAGCTCGGAAGAGTTCTCCATATGAGCAGCTGTTTCCGTATTGCATCAACAAACCTATATACGGCTTTTTTCCACATGTAAAGGGCTCCTGTTTTTCTAACTAGATGAAGCGTATATCGGTAGTAGGATTCACGTGGATCCTTGTATATGATTAATTGAGCGAGCTGGGATACCCCCATATCGTAAGGCGGCAATGTTATATCGGCGTGGATAACTTTTTCTATTCTTCCATCTCTGATTTCCTCGGCGAAATCAATTTTGTTAGTTTTGAAATCTCCAACCTCAGCTGTTGTGAAGGCTCTGAAGTATTCTAGTAGGAATAGAATTACTCCGTCGACCTCATCAACTGATGAAGTGAATGGTAGGGGGATGTCCCAAACATCGCCCACAGGTTTTGTTCGAAGCTTCCACACTCTTTCTATCGAAGGCGTTGCGAGTTTTGAGGCCTTAAAGATTGGGTAGAAGCATGAGGCCATTGTGGTTAACATTGAAAGGGAGAGGGCAACTATCACTGTTGTAGACGAAAAGTTCGGATAGAAATTTTGAGGCATTAGATTTAAGCTGAAAAGAATATTTATTCCGATAAGACCGAATGAGTAGCCGAGTATTGCCCCTACAACCGCGTATACGGAGGCTTCCGATAGAAAGAGTCCGGCAATATGTATAGGTGAAAGCCCTAAGGTGCTGTATATGCTAATCTCGCGGCTTCTTTCATATACGCTGGCGAGAAGTGAGTTGAAAATTACAAGCATCGAGATGAAAGTTGGCAGAAGTAGATGCTCAAAGCCTTCAAGTGAGAACCATGGTTGTTGCTGAAAGTTAATTATTTGATTCTTGCTGCCAGCGTATATGACGAAGGGTATTTTTTCGGAGAGAACTTTAGCGGTGGAAAAAATGTTGCTTTCATTAGTGAATTTTGCAACCACTTGGGTTGGTGAATAACCGAGTTTGGAGGCGAAGGAATAGGGCACTATTAGAACGGATTGAGCTGGAACATGCTGTATGCCGCCAGCCCACTGGACTCCCCAGTTTATGGGCGTAACTCTTTCCTGATCGAGATCTACTAAATCGTTCAAAACTAATGAATCGAAGATGCCGACTATCTTCAATTTGTATCCGCAAACATACAGAAGGTCTCCCTTTCTCCATCCGGTTTTTTCAGCGCAAACGTCAGGGATCATGGCTGTGAATGTGCCGAAAATTTTCGGCAGACTTTCATAAGTTATGGAGGCTACTCCTTGCTCAAATATGGGATCTTCGGGGGTTAGGGCCAGTATTGCTGAGAACTTGTATTCCGTCTGCGTAGTATTAGATATTATGACGGCTTTAATTTCTGTTCCAGGTAATTGTCCACCAAGCATGGAAACATATCCGCTTGATGTGTAAATCCATGTTCTTGGACATATGATTGCTTGATCGCCTATTTCGCTCTCGAGAACATTCTTTAAGGTTTTCGGCAGATATCCGAAGCCACTTATCATTATTCCATTATAATATGTTTTTCCGGGTTTGGGAATTATTCGTACAACCGCCACTGTGTAAATGGAGGTTAAAGATACCAGAGAGAAGACTATTAGAATGATGGTCACTAAAGTCAGCATTGTTCTAAGTCTTCTCTTCCGCATGTTTGAGATGCCTATGGAAAGAGACATGATTAACGCGCTGAAACGGCTAATTTCAGCAAAGTGCTTGCCTATAATCTCCTTTCTAAAAGTTTTGAGAAGATTTATTATTCTACCCAAGAGAATGCTCATGACAGGTGTTAAGAAGACTATGATTAAGATTCCTATGAGAACAACGTAAATGTTTGTTGCAAGGTGGAATCCTGGATGGAACCAGTAAAGAAGAAAAGTGAAAGCTGCAAAGAAAATGCATGAAAGCGATATTCTCTTTAAGCCTTTTTTAGGGGCAAAAATAAGCTCAGTGAATAATATCGAGAATGGAACCAGTAAAAAGAAGAAGAAAATTGTTGAATTAATCGTTTCATTAATTAATCCTTTAACATAGTTGTAGGCGTTTATTGTGTACTGCCATGCTACATATGAAGAGCGTAGGAAACCTAAATAATCGAAGCCTCCCTCTGCTGAAATAGAGTGGAGGGCTTTTCCAAGATAATTCTCGGCCATGCTTAGAAAATGCTGAGCTGAACGGCTTGTTGTTAAGTATTCGCTTAAAAATTTCAGCCTATTCTTGTTCAGTAAATAAAAATCTTTGACTAAAATCAGTTGCGTAGCTGGAAGTATGAGGGTTTCACCTTCCTTGACTTTTAATCCTTCGCCCTCCGGGCTTGTCTCGCCATATTTTCTCAGTAACCCTATAGGAGCAAAGCTTTTCTGATCGTAGATGACAATCTCCACCGGTACACCTCCTGGAACAAATATCATGTTTATGTCTTCACCCTCAACAAAACTGTCTCTTGTAAAGCCGAGAGAAGGAGGAGGCGTATGGCTACGTGCGTCTAGTATAGAAAGTGTTCCAAAAACATTATTTGGAGGAACAAGATCGTATAGAACTATTGTACCACATTTGAAGACTGGGAAGAATCTAGGCGCCTTCATCGATCCTATTTGAGGTTTATCAACCCTAAAAGAGACTGGGAAGACATCGGATCGTTGCTGCCATATTTCCGGAGCGTAAATAATATTGCCCTCTTCATCAAAAACGAAAGCTTCAACAATAAAGGATGGAACTGCTACTTCAGCAACTCCCACGCCTAACTGGGCTGAGCTTGAGTAGGTGGTTTCAGCGGGCAGTCCATGAATGATAAACATGCCATTTTCATCAGTTTTAGCTAATGAATAGAATCTAGGTGCGTAGCCACTAATCGACATTCCCGCGCCCGCAATTTCCGCTCCACCAACATATGATGCATGAACAGAAACCAGCGCGTTCGGAACCGCTTCAAACCATCCTTTGGTATAATTGAATGTGACAATTTTTCCAATTAGCGTAACGAATCCTCCACCATTCGGAGGGAGGGCGTATCTTGTAGGTCCAATACCTTTATTTTTGAATTCTAATTCATTTATTAGGTCTGCTAATAGTATGGAAGCGAATTTAACCTGTTTTTCCATATTCTTGAATCTCCATTCTACTCCGAGGGTGTTCTCATAAGTGTCTGATGGAGTTGAAGTGAAGGGCCTAAACGAGTTAGATGTTGCTATTGTTATGCCTACACCACCCGCTAAAACATAGGGTTCATGATCGAAATTCACATCTGAGGGAAGATAGATTCTCCAGTCTCTAGCTCTCAATCCATCCTCCACATTTATGTTTATTCCAGTTTCCTCTATGATTTTCCGAACTTCGCCTTGAGAGCCGAATAGCCAATCTTTCAGCCACGTGTACCTTAAAAGCGAGGCTTCAAAATAGTAGAAGTATCCGGAGAAGAAAATCCCAAGATCGCTCGAATCTGAAGTAAAGTCTAGATTCACCCACAGAGCAATATTTGTACTTATGTCCTCAAAGTGGTTTTCTACAAACTCTCTTGCACCCTTTAATCCACCGTAATGGGCGCCTAAAGCTAAAAACCATATTGTTCGCTCCGGGGGATTTTTCTTAAAGTAGGTAGCCATTTCCATAAGGAAAGCTATGCCTATCGCTTCATCCGCTCCAGGAGCTCTTCCAATAATGTAGGACTGTGAATCATAATAGGCGCTTAATATGACCACTTCATTACTTCTTCCCGGTAGAACGCCTATTATGTTTGTTGCTTTCGCCTCTTCCCACTCCACTTTAAGTTTAAGGTTAACTCTCACTTCACCCCTTGAGAGTAGATCTATCAGCCTCTGAGCTTCTTTCTCTGATATAACTACTCGGGGAACATTAAGTGGGATTCCGATTAGATTTGAATCTCCTTTAAATGTTAGCTTTGGGGAGTCAGGGAGCTTAGCATTTAAAGAACTCTGCATTATGGTATATGAGCTGGGTTCGATGAATATTATTGCCTTCACCCCAAAAGTCAGTAAATGGAGCCAGTTCCCTCCATTATCATACTTAATCAATGCTATAGAACCATTAAGATTTATCCCCCTAATCTTCGAGATGGAGCCATCTTTCACATAAACTAGTCTTCCTTCAATGCCTTTGGGAGGGGTACAGCATGGAGCGAAGCCTAGAGGCTGTAAAGCCCAAATCTCATTTATTTTAAGCTTAACTGGATATAAAACCTGAAGATCAATTTCATGAACTTTTGGAATAATTATCGAAAAATTTTCGAAATAGCCGAGGGGACCAGGTTTTAATCCATCATTTAAAAAGTTTTGATAAATATAAGAGAGAGCCTTCTCATATCCCGGGTAACCCGGAGTTCTGCTTTCCAGACTGGAAAGAAACTTTACATGCTCACATATTTTAGTAACATTAAGATCATTTAGGAGTATGGAATAATCTTGAATGAAATGCGGCTTGGAGGTTCCGTTCTCGCTTACCCCTATGTAAACTAATGTTGGTGAGATTATAAGCAAGAGGCAGAGAATGAATGAAATGAGCTTAACCATTCTATTTTTAAATCCTAGGGGTTGAAGTTTTCCATAAATCTTTAAAGATGTTTTGTTCACCAATTTGCTTCCTCCCTTTGCTAAAAAAATAAAAATAGGGAATTTTTATCCAGGTGTCCATGAGATGCCTGCCTGCGCAACCGGCACAAATATGTCGGTTACTACTTGAACAAGGAATGCTCCTAGAAATATTCCTACCGCTAGTGGAACTCCGTAATCCTCATAGAGCTTTGAGCCTCCAACCCTGAATGTTATGAACTTCAGTATCCAAGCTACGGTTATGTATCCCCACATCCAATGCATGATCTGGCTTCCACCTATAACTAGTCCAACGGGGTTAATTGGGGTCCTAGCAAATGTTACTCTCAGCCATAAGAGAACTCCTGCAAGGATGAAGCCGCCAGCCCAATTCGCTAACTCTAGTGAAATCAGGTCTTTGTTCCAGTTAAACCAAGAGCAACCTTGAAGCTGGTTGAAAGCCGCGTTAAACAGGGATTCTTGAGCCCACCATGCAGGGCTAACCCACTGGCTGTAAAGGGTTCCTCCATATCCGAAGCCTTTATTTATTCCAATGTTGTAGGTGAAGACGAGCCATAAGGGAATGCATATTAAAACAGCTAATATCATGGCGACTATTGTTGAAATAGCCATCGCCTTACTGTGAAGTTTTACATCAGAAGCCAATCTGAAGCCTTCCAACTGCGCGCTCTGCGGAGTTCCGGCACCACCCCAATACCAAGTGTAATGGCCAGTAACAATATATCCCATGTTCCAAGCTGTGAAAGCCCCGGCTCCATAAGCTGCTTGTGTTGCTTCAGAAGCTTCCGATCCAACAAGCGCATATAAACCTGCTTGGGACAAGAGAGTTGCTAAAACCTCTTGAGATTCCCACGGCGTGTCTCCCTTCGCTATGCTCTCTCCTCTAATTCTAGAGGTTGCGATATACTGGAAGAATGCATACACCAGAATTATGCCCGCAGCCCAGACAGGAATATACACGGTTACCATTAGAATGATTAGTAGAATTGCTGAGATTATGAAAGCTAACCAGAGGGTTCTGTAAGAGAATGGTTCTTCAGATTCGTCCAAAGTTTTAGATCCGAAAGCATTCTTGAGCGTTGACGCTAAATACTTCCTCGAAAACACTAGTAGCCAGAAGCCTAAACCTATCATTGATCCCCACCCGATCATCCCGCCAGAAATTGGCGTAATAGTGCATGAAGCCATATTATGCCAAGCTCCACCAGATGAATCCCAAGGTGCCTGCAATGTTGCATAGCCAGCCCAAACCGAAATCGCCGGAAGTATATCGGCGAAGATGAACCATGAAACCATCGCGGTAAAGAGAACATCAAGTGGGGCAAAATACCACAAAGCGAGTAGAGCGGGCGCTATACTAAAGAACCAGCTTGAGTTCGGTAGCGCAGTTTCTAGCGCGGTTATGTGAATTGTCTGCCATAGGTTCCAGCCTCTTCCAGGAGCTAACGCATCAATTAAGTTTCCAATGACTAATAAAATGCCTAAAATGAAGCCTATTCCTATTCGTTTAACTCTTACTTTTTCTGCGGTTCCTGTACCAAGTGTTATTAGCTCTCTTGTAACGTTTAGGAATGGAAATGGAAGTTTCTCAACATCTATCCATTGTTTGCGCAGTATCATACCCATAGAAGTCATGAAAATAACTAACACTATGGTGAAGACTATCCAGTAAGCTACTGCTGGCAGCCATGCGCTCCACGGAACTGGCACTCCACCTTCAAAGGCGGCTAAAGCAGCCTCTTTATCCGTGATCCCAAAAAGAGGACTAGTTTCCAGCGCTCCCGGCAACGAAGAAACCCATCCACCCATCCCCCACCACTGCTTTTCAGGGGCGTAATTGAAAATTGATATTGAGAAGGGAACAGCCACGGACCAAGCGAAACCCAAACTTGATGTGATCATGGCAAATATTAAGGCGTATTCATCAGCTCTAAGTCTCAACGCCTTGATAGGGTAAGCGATTATTGCTAAGATGAAAAGAACTAGAAAAGCCCCGGCATTCATTCCGAAAAGCGTTAGATTCACATTAGTCCAGTCTATTGAGAGCTGAATCAGCATCATTATAATGGATAGGACCAAGCCTAAAATGAAGCCTCTAGATTTAAGTGAATATTTTACCTCAGAAATCAGTGTTTTATCTTTATTTTCCAAAGAAACCACCCGATTATATATTCTTT
>CAZWWD010000040.1:0-10089 GCA_964637155.1 uncultured Candidatus Bathyarchaeia archaeon | reverse complement strand
AACCAAAAAGGATAAGCTAATTGATAAATGGAGGAGAGTAATACCGTAATTTTCAGCCTCTCAAGCTGATAAAAAACATTTTTATTTTACCGTAATATCACTGTATAATCGTATTCTGCTTATGTGGTGGGGCATAACCCTTGAAGATCCTACAGCTACATTCAAACTTCATTGAGTATCGCCCTGTCGAGAAGGAGATTCCATCAGCTGAAGAAGCTGAACAGAAACCCCGCCGCCTAGAAAACCTAATCGTCCTATTCACATGCGTTGAGGAGGGCGACAGCCCGGAGGTAGCCCACCGAGCAATAGATGAGGTGAAAGAGTTTCTAGATAAGGTGGGGGTAAAACGCATATTAATCTACCCCTATGCGCATTTGAGCGCCAACCTAGCAAACCCGTCCAGCGCCCTAGAAATCCTAAGGGAAATGGAGAGCTACGCTGAGAAACTTGGCATAGAAGTTTACCGAGCCCCCTTCGGCTGGTGCAAAGAATTCTCAATATCCGTTAAGGGCCATCCGCTGGCTGAGCAGTTTAAGTCGATAGCTGCGGGGGAAGCCGCCGAAAAAGGCGAGATAGTGTCTAAGGCCTTAGAGGCGGAGGAGAAGATAAAATCCTACTGGTTTATTCTCAAGCCTGATGGAACCATGATTCCGGTTGAAGAGTTCGATTTCACCGGATATGAAAATCTAAAGAAGTTCGCGGATTACGAAATAGCTAAGTCTAGGGCTGTTCAGCAGATCCCCCCGCATGTTAAGCTGATGAAGAAGCTTGAGCTTGCAGATTATGAGCCTGCAAGCGACCCAGGGAACTTCAGGTGGTATCCTAAGGGTAATTTGGTTAAATCGCTCATCGAGGAGTTTGTTACTGAAAAAGTCATCGAGTATGGTGCAATAAAAGTTGAAACCCCAATAATGTACGATATGACTCATCCCGCTTTAGCGAATTATCTACATAGGTTTCCAGCCCGCCAATACATCGTTAAATCAGAGGATAAGGAACTGTTCCTACGCTTCAGCGCATGTTTCGGGCAGTTCCTGATGCTTCATGACGCACAGATCTCCTACAGGCATCTGCCACTCAAAATCTATGAGCTAACGCACTACAGCTTCAGGAGGGAGAAGAGCGGCGAGCTAGTTGGATTAAGAAGGCTGAGAGCATTCACTATGCCGGACTGCCATGCCCTCTGCGCAAACATGGAGCAAGCCAAGGAGGAAGCCATTAAAAGATTTAAGCTAAGCATGGAGACGCTTGAGGGCATAGGATTAACACGCGACGACTACGAGCTTGCCATAAGATTCACAAGAGACTTCTATTCGGAGAACAGAGACTTCATAGTTTCACTCGTCAAATCATTCGGTAAGCCGGCTCTAGTTGAGATGTGGGATGAACGCTTCTTCTATTTCGTTCTGAAATGGGAATTCAATTTCATCGACAACCTAGATAAGGCGTCGGCCCTATCAACAGACCAAATAGACATAGAGAACGCCGAAAGATACGGGATCACCTATGTTGATGAGAGAGGGGAGAAGAGAACACCGTTAATCTTGCATTGCTCGCCCAGCGGCGCCATCGAAAGAGACATCTACGCGCTATTAGAGAAGGCCTACAAAATGCAGAAGGCTGGAGAAGCGCCTATGCTTCCCATCTGGCTGTCGCCGACGCAGGTTAGAGTGATACCCGTCAGCGAGAGCTTCCTTAACGAAGCGGAGAGAATAGCCAGCGAATTAATAAAGCATAATATTAGAGCTGACTGGGACGATAGGCCTCTGACAATGCAGAAGAAGATTAGGGAGGCTGAGATGGAGTGGATCCCCTACATAGTTGTCGTTGGACAAGAGGAAGTTTCAACCGGAATATTGGCTGTTAGAGATAGGCGATTGAAGGATAAACAAAAGATAAGAAAGATGCGGCTGGAAGAATTAGTAAGCGAAATAAGAGAGGAGACTAGGGGTAAACCCTTCAAGCCTCTAACGCTTCCATCAGCCCTATCAAAGAGGCCGCGATTCTAAAAGGGAAAAGGAAAGAGAAGAGATATATTTGTTAAATTCCAAATAAAGTTATTTTGTATTAGCTGATGGAGGCATGTTCGCATATTGTCCGAAAAGGATATTCTAGTATATATTGATGGAGAATACTACCCTAAGAGCGAGGCGAAGATTTCAGTTTTCGACCACGGCTTCCTCTACGGCGACGGCGTCTTCGAGGGCATACGCGCCTACAATGGCATAGTGTTTAAGCTGAAAGAGCACATAGACCGCCTATATAGCTCAGCCCGCGCAATCATGCTTGAAATACCCTTAAGCAAAGAGGAGATGATCGAGGCGGTTCTCGAAACCCTTAGAAAAAATGATTTAAGGGACGCCTACATTCGGCTTGTAATTACCAGAGGAATTGGGGATTTAGGCTTAGATCCAAGAAAGTGCCCTAAGCCATCAGTCATAATCATAGCGGTTCCACTACTAAGGCTTTACGATGAAGAGAAGCGTAGGCAGGGTATCAGCATGATAGTCTCATGGACTAGGAGGGACCCCGTTGACGCAACCTCCCACGAAATAAAATCCCTAAACTATCTGAACAGCATTCTAGCTAAAATCGAAGCCAACAACGCCGGGGCTGACGAAGCATTAATTCTAGATGCAAACGGATACATATGCGAGGCAACAGGCGAAAACATATTCATCGTGAAAAATGGGAAACTTTATACTCCGCCTAGAACAAGCGGAGCCCTACCCGGAATAACCGCGGGCGTCATAAAGAGGATAGCGAAAAACCTAGGCTACGAGGTGATCGAACGCAACCTAACGGTCACCGAGCTTTATGAGGCTGACGAAGCATTCTTAACTGGAACCGGGGCTGAAATAATGCCCATAAGAGAAGTCAACAAGCGGAAAATAGGTGAGGGGAAAATGGGGCCAATCACAGAAAAAATCCTTGAAGAATTTAAGAGAATCGTGCAGGATCCAAATGAGGGAATACCAATCTATCAGTGAAATAGGCCGATGCCTAAAAGGATGATTGGGGGATTACACAACCACTACTTTTTTTACCTGTGGGACTCTCGCTTTTAGGTATCGCTCTACGCCGAATTTAATGGTCATCGTAGACAGGGGGCATCCGGCGCATCTCCCCTTAAGCTTAACTTTAACTATTCCATCTTCAGTTACATCTACTAATTCTATGTCTCCTCCATCAGCCCTCAGGTTTGGCTGAATCTCCTTTATAACTTTCTCAACTTCCGCTCTCATGCCTAAATCACACCTGTAGCATTGTTATGTGCATCATTGGGATATAAACTTTCCTTTTTGCTGGAAAGTTTAATACTTATAAGAGGATGGATATGAGAAAATACTGGGCTAGGCTTAATTGCGGTTGAGAGGATAAGTGGGCATGAATGAAATACGCTTTTGGAAGATGCATGGTTTAGGAAACGATTACATATTAATCGACAATAGGGATGGGAAGATAGGTGAAGACGAGCTTAGGCCGCTGGCTCAAAAGCTCTGTAAGAGAAGATTCTCCATTGGAGCTGACGGCCTGCTCCTCCTATACGATTCTAGGGTTGCCGACGTCAAAATGAGAATATTCAATGCTGATGGAAGCGAGGCTGAAATGTGCGGGAATGGCATAAGATGCCTCGCGAAATACTGCTATGAAAACAGCATAGTCGATAAGAGAGAGCTGCAAATAGAAACCCTAGCTGGCGTAAAAAATGTTTGGCTGAAGACAGCTGACGGAAGGGTTATGGCGGTAACCGTGGACATGGGGAAACCAATATTCGAGAGGGAGAAGATACCGGTGCTTGGGGAAGGAAAATTCATAGATGAAGAAATAAGGGTTAATGATAAGGTTTTCAGGGCGACATGCCTATCGGTTGGCAATCCCCACTGCGTAATCTTCGTTGATGATTTGGAGAAGCTCCCCATAGAACATTATGGCCCTAAAATTGAGAAGCACCCTCTCTTCCCTAACAGGATTAACGTTGAATTTGTTCAGATAGTGAATAGGGACTCTCTGAGGATGAGGGTTTGGGAGAGGGGGGTCGGCGAAACGCTTGCATGCGGCACAGGGGCATGCGCAAGCGTTGTGGCTGGAAACATACTTGGCAAAACGGACCGTGAATGCACAGTTCAGCTTTTAGGCGGAGAACTCAGAATAAAATATGATGAGGATGGCAGAATATTCATGACGGGGCCGGCTGAAACCGTTTATGAGGGTGTAATAAAACTAGATTTATAGGGTGAAACCAGCTCCTAAAAGCCTTTTCTCTAAACCAAAAATATTTTTTATTCTGGTTCCCCCTAAAAGTTTAGAGGCGGAAGAACAGGCAGATATTTGGAGGGGCATACTTGAGGTTTCAGCTCGCTGAGAGGGTTAAGAGGCTTCCACCCTACTTTTTCGCGGAGCTCGAAAAAATAATAAACGAGAAGAGAAAGCAGGGAGTAGACCTAATATCGCTGAGCATAGGCGACCCCGACCTTCCGCCGCCGCCCTTCATTCTCGAAGCACTCAAGGAGGAAAGCGCGAACCCAAAAAACCATAATTACTCATTCAGTCAAGGAGAACCATACTTTAGGGAGGCTGTCGCCGAATGGTATAAAAAACGCTTCAATGTTGACTTAGATCCCAAAAGGGAGGTTGTGGCGCTAATAGGCTCTAAGGAGGGAATAGCAAATATTTCAAGGGCGTTTGTGAACCCCGGTGACAGGGTTCTTGTTCCCGATCCAGCGTATCCAGTTTATGCTAACGGCAGCACCCTCCTAAGCGACGGAGTGCCAATTGCAATGCCATTACTTGAGGAGAACGATTTTAAACCTGATGTTGAATCGCTGAATCTGGATGGCGTAAAAATGGTTTTTCTCAATTATCCGAATAACCCGACTGGCAGCGTCATGACTAAGGACGAGCTAAAGGCGATAGTTGATTTAGCCAGAGAAAAGAATGTTATCGTCTGCTACGATAACGCCTACTCGGAGATAACGTTTGACGGCTATAAGGCTCCAAGCATACTTGAGGTTGACGGCGCAATGGAAGTAGCCATAGAATTCAATTCATGCTCAAAAACATTCAATATGACCGGAGATAGAATAGGATTCGCGGTTGGAAACAGCGAGCTAATAGATGGGTTGGTGAAGGTTAAGTCTCAGGTGGACTCTGGGCCGCCAGTATACATTCAGAAGGTGGCTGCAAAGGCCTTGGAAAGCTACAGTAACGGTGAACCGCCAGAATATATTAAATGGATGAACAGCGTGTATGCTGAAAGGAGAAACCTGCTGCTGAGCGAGTTAAGGGAGGTTGGGCTTGAAGTAAAGAAGCCTTTAGCAACCTTCTATGTTTGGGCGAAGTGCGGTGGGAGCTCCATGGGGTTCGCGGCGAAGCTTCTGGAGGAGGGTGTAATAGTTGCGCCGGGAGTGGGATTCGGTAAATACGGGGAAGGCTACGTAAGATTCGCGGTGACTCAGCCGAAGGATCGCATTGAAGAAGCCTGCCGAAGGATCAGAAGGGCTCTAGAGAGCTAGCTCCTAAATTTCTGAAAATCATCAAATCTTTATTTTCCATCTAGCAACAAGCATTAGTAAATCATATTTTTCTTGAGGAAAGCATATATATTTTAATGTTTCATAATGTAGTTTTCCTTTGGAAGGGATCGGCTTGCAGCAGTATGATGTAATAATTGTTGGCGCGGGTCCAGCTGGAATATTCTCGGCTTTAGAGCTCACCAAGAAAACCGATCTTAAGATTATAATGCTTGAGAAGGGACATGACCTTGATAAGCGCAGGTGTCCGGCGGCTAGGGGTTTAGGATGCGTGAATTGTGAACCGTGCTCCCTGCTTTCAGGTTGGGGCGGCGCCGGAGCCTTCAGCGATGGGAAACTAACCATATCTACTATGGTTGGCGGATGGCTGAGCGAGTATATAGGTGAGGAGAAGCTTTCGAAGCTAATAGAGTATGTTGACAGCATATATGTGAAGTATGGTGGAAGCCAGAAGGTCTACGGCGGAGATTTGGATGAGGTTGAGAGGATAGAGCGTAAGGCGGCGCTTGCTGGACTAACGTTAATCAAGCAGAAGATCCGGCATTTAGGAACCGAGAAGTGCGCGGAGGTTCTCCAGAAGATGCGTCGGGAACTCAACAATAGCGTTGAGGTGAGAACCAGAACCGAAGTTAAGTCTCTCCTTGTGAAGAATAATGTGGCTAGGGGCGTTGAAACCTTTGATGGCGAAAAGATTTACGGGAAGTACGTTATTGTTGCGCCGGGGAGAAGCGGAGCCGAATGGCTTAAGAGCGAAGCGCAGTCCCTCGGCTTAAAGACCCTTAATAATCCCGTTGACGTCGGCGTTAGAGTTGAAGTTTTAGCGGCAACCATGGAGGAGCTAACAGACACATTGTATGAGCCCAAATTCATATACTATTCTAAGGCCTTCGACGATCAAGTTAGAACCTTCTGCGTCAACCCCTACGGTGAAGTCATCACCGAATCCTACGGAGGCGTAATAAGCGTTAATGGACAGAGCTACGCCGAGAAAAAAACCGAGAACACGAACTTCGCCATACTAGTCAGCACATCCTTCACCTATCCTTTCCGGGAGCCCATAGCCTACGGCGAGTACATCGCCAGACTAGCCAACCTGCTTAGCGGAGGCGTAATCATACAGCGTTTAGGAGACCTAGAGCTCGGAAGGAGATCAACAGAGGAGAGAATTAGGCGGAGCGTGGTTAAACCAACACTTAAGATGGCTACGCCCGGAGACCTAAGCTTCGTTCTACCCTACAGGTATTTAACTGACATTAAGGAGATGCTTAGAGCCCTAGATAAGGTTGCCCCAGGAATATACTCGAAGCATACGCTGCTTTATGGGGTTGAAGTTAAATTCTACTCTTCTAGGCTTGAGCTAAATGAGCATTTGGAAACAAGGATTAGAAATCTCTTCACCATAGGGGATGGAGCCGGAGTAACTCGGGGGCTAATGCAGGCGAGCGCAAGCGGGGTTATAGTTGCCGAGGAAATAATGCGCAGAGAAAACTTTAGTACGAAAGCCAAACAGTAGGGAAGAAAAGCTGCATTTAGAAGAGTAATGGTAAGACGGCGTATGCTTTAGCCGCTGAAATTAAACCCTCAACCGTCACATACTCATTTGGCGCATGCGCCAGCTCCTCTATGCCGGCTCCGAACCCTAAGCATGGAATCCCCAGAGACCTCTTTATTGGTATGGCGTCCGTTGCACCCAAAAGTATTTTCGGTTTAGGCGGCATGCCTGTTGAGATTTCAACAGCCTTTCTCAGGTTCAGGGCGAACTCTGAATCCCACCGCTCGTAGTATCCGCTTTCCAAGCTGATTACTTCAGCCTTGACTTCTGAGCTCTCAAAATTGCTGATTAGTTCACGGAGTTTCTCCGCAACCACTTCCGGATTGACGCCGGGAGTTATCCTTATGTCGAAGGATGCTTCAGCATAGTCTGGGATAACATTAACTTTTATCCCGCCGCTTATCATCGTTAGGCTGACGGTTGGATAATGGAAGGCTCCTTCTATAGCGTTTTTCTGCTCTTCAGTTAGATCCCTATTTTTTAGAAGGTAGTTTATGCTTGATCTAATTGGATCCTCCAATTCAGCTGGGAGCTTCAGCCGGTAGCCGCCAACCCTCTTTACCTGCTCTATCGCTTGAAGAAGCTTATCTATTGCGTTATCACCATAAAACGGCATGCTTCCATGAGCTGTCTTACCGAAAGCCCTTAAGCGCAGCCTCAAATAACCTTTACAGCCCACATCTATATAGGGTTCTCTCGGGCTTTTACTAAGCGAGTCACCTATCACGCATGCATCACCCTGTATCAGCCCCTCCTTGACAAGCCATCGCGTTCCATCCGGCGAACCAACCTCCTCATCGCATGTGAACCAGAAGTCGACTGTAGCACGATTCTTTTCGTTGATTTCGCTTAGAACCTTCGCTGCAATCACGGCGGCTGCGCAGGAACCCTTCATGTCGCTTGCGCCCCTTCCATAGATTTTTTCGCCCTCAACCACGCCGCCGAAGGGGTTATGCCGCCATTTCTCCCGCATGCCCGCTGGAACAACATCTAGGTGGCCAAGCCAGATGAGAGTTCTATCGGATCCGCCGGGAACCCTAACATGCACATTCACTTTCTCCTTCTCTCTAGCGTGAAATGAGACTTCTAGGCCAGCGCTCTCAAAATATGATTTGATGTATTCTGCGCATTCAAGCGTGTTGCTCGGCGGAGAAACAGTTTGAAATCTTATGAGATTGGATGTTACAGAAATTAGCTCGGATTTCAGCTCCTCAACCCTATTCAGAACCCTACTTACGATGGGTGAGAAGGAACCCAACAGCATTCCCTCTCGATTCTCTTAGGTTACGATTTCACCCAATCTCCCGTTTTCAGCGGCGTACCGAATCTCAAGCATCGGCAAATCCAGGGGGGTCTCTATTCTCTCAACACCATACTTCCTAGCGACCCTCTGATACTTTAGGGTTAATCTACGCATTTCAGGGGAGGTTGGCCCAACGCAGGGGCTTCCGGGGATTCTAGGGCTCACGTCGAAGACGTAGAAGGCCAGCCTCTTCTGTTCGGGGTCATCAGCGTCGTAGGCAACTGCCCCCTGCAGGGCGAAGAGACCGATCATTCCAGGCGGATACTCTTTCTCGCATATTCTTCTGAATTTTTCAGCAGCCCTGTAGACCATGGGTTTTTGCGATTCCCTCATTGTCAGTCCGTAATGGCCTATTTCCTCATTTTTGATTGGGACGTCAAGCGTAAGCTGGTCTCTCGCCGGGAGACTTAGCACGCCATGCAAATTAGTTTGCTTTCGGTCATCGAACCCTACGAAATCGAAGTCTCCGAAATAGTCTTTTATAGCCCAGCCTTGGAAGTTTGCGTTAAACTTTTGCCCTAGGACGTATTCTTCTATCCGCGCCTTCTTTAAGGCTTCTTCATCTATTACATCCTTCTTGATTAGCTCCTCCGCCTTTCTATAGTAATCTTCTGGCGAGGAAGCATAGAAGAACGCTCTTTCCAGCGGCTTCTTCTTCTGCTGAACCTTAACTATAACGAGTCTATCGATGTCTTCAGGCCTATCAAATTTTTTAGGTATTTTTATGCCGGCCTTTTCTAGGAGCCAATACTGGTTTCGCGGGGCATTTCTTTCTTCAGCTCTCAATAGGAAGCGGTTCCCGTAGATTGGGATTTTAAATTTTTCTTCAATATTGTCGTAGCCAACGTACACTGAGAAGGATCGGTTTGGAATGAATATCGTGTTTAATTTAAGCATTTTTTCTTGAATGTCCTCCCGTATCATATCTGAGAATCTATCTAGGAGAATTACGTGGTCAAAGAGGTGCCTATTATATTTGGCATATAGGTCCTCCCGCCCCTTCTGGCAGACAACAACGGTTGGGAAGCCGAATGTTTTGGCGGATACACCTACCTCCTCAGCTGAATGCGAGCCTAAAACTCCAATCGTTATGTTTTCCGGATCATACTCTGAAACTATTTTCTGGATTTCGCTTCTCTCAATAACCAACTGAAGTCACCACCAAAATATATGCTATTACCCTAATATTTCCTTTAATCTATCCTGCTCTATTGCCTCCCTTATCTCCAGAGCTATCCTCCGCCCCGTACTCATGGGTTTACCATGCTTAATCCACGCGTAGGGCGATGACTCCATAAAAACATTGGTTCCAGCAACAATTCGCGCCGAAATCTCAAATACATAAAACTTTAGGTCTGGGGTTACAACGGTTTCTAGGCAGAAGGGACCATATATTCCCGGACTGCAGATTTCCCTTGAGGCCTCAACAACTCTCCGCCCCATCCTGAAGACCTCTGGTAGAAGGGACTCTCGGAGCACTATTGGGAAGTTTCCAACTATCGTGTAAGTCACTTTTAGATCATGCTGCATTTCGGCTGGTATTCTACCGATGGCATCTACATTTGATTCATAGCGTCTGTCAAAGCCCATGAGCTCAAGCTCATCACGCATAACCGAGTAAAAATAGTGAATGTAAACTGGGATCCCAACCACATACTCCTGTATCGTATAGTTTTCCGCCGAACCTATCTTACGATTAA